>CANFLJ010000151.1 GCA_947447815.1 Chitinophagaceae bacterium
CTCAACATAATGGTTACAACACCATTATGAGTCACAGAAGTGGTGAAACAGAAGATGTAACTATTGCTGACTTAGCAGTAGCATTGAACTGTGGTCAGATAAAGACCGGTTCTGCTTCGCGTACCGACAGAATAGCTAAATACAATCAGTTGATCCGTATAGAAGAAGAATTGGGATTGACTGGATTTTTCCCTACTAAAGGAAAGATTAAGTTTGGTAAATAACCACCCCATCCCACCCCCATCACACCCCCGTCCCCTAAAGGGGAGTAAGGAAGTTGGAAGTTGTAAGTATTAAGTTAATACAACTCTTACTTTAAAGGGCGTTATTATTAAACGATAACATAATAATCGGCAGTAACAAATAAGAATCTTATTTTTGCTGCCGATTTGTTTTTAGTAATAAGTAGTTGTAGGAATTAAACTGAATTAGAGTCTTGCACATATTACCTACTACTTATTGCTTTCAACTTAATAAAGCATGAATAAAGAAAAAATATTACCGTTGATTTTCAATAAATATGTAGGAGCCGCATTGGTTTTTGCGGTTTGGATGCTATTTTTTGATCAAAGGGACTATTTTTTTGTGCACAACCTGAAGGAGCATCGTAAAGAGCTGGAAAGAAAGAAAAAATACTATCAGGAACAGATAGATAAGGCCAAAAAAGACTTGATAGATTTGCAGAATAACCCCGCTGCTATTGAAAAATATGCCCGTGAGCACTACCTGATGAAGAAAGATGATGAAGATATTTTTCTGATGGAAGACTCTGCCAAAACAAAAAGTATAACTCCGGGGCAATAAAGAAGTTATCCACACGTTTATATAGTATCCTCCGGATTTACCCTCCGAAAGCAGTACATTTACTTTAGTTACTGTTAAAATAGAATATGCAAAAGTTTACGCAGGAACAGTTGACACTATACGTGTATCAACAAGCTTCACCCATCTTAAAGATGGCAATTGATAGGGTTATAAAAGAGGATGATTCGGTAGCGGAGCAAGTAAAAAGCTTTAGGCTATCCAAAAAAGAGATGGAACAAGCTACTAAAGAAGGCTTGCTATCTCCCTCCGATAACGCTATTAAGAATATTATGCAATACGCTAAAAAAGGAAAGCGTTAACCGCCATAGTATTATCCAGTATTATTATCAGCATTCAATTGAGAAGCACTTTATATTTGCTTCAAAATGGGTGAAATTAATGATGAATAAAGGATTTATACGACTAATAATTGTAGTATCAATAGTTGTTTTTATCGCAACAACAGCCAGTAGTCAGTGTGCTATATGTACCAAGACCGCTTCTCAATTGGGAGAAGGGCCTGCACATGCATTGAATACTGCTATTGTATACCTTATGTTTACTCCTTTTGCCATCATTGGATTTATTGGATACCGTTGGTGGAAAAGCCAGAAAAGCAGCTAGTTATATTCTTATTTGTCCTTTGGCCAGATGGAATACTATTTTATTGATAATTTATTTAGATTATCTATCAAAACGTAGGCTATTTATCATTATTTTTGGAGAGAATAGTTAAATGCTCTATTAATTTCAGTGATAAGTAACTTAAAAAATGTCAGTACATGTCAATTAACCTTTTATCATCAGTAAACGCATTATTTACTAAAGACTTTATATCAAAGACGGCTGCTATCATCAACGAAAAACCTGAATATGTAAAAGAGGGCATAACAGGTATAATTCCTTCTGTATTAGCGGTGCTAATGCAGAAAGGTACCAGCAGTGAGGGATTGGATATGATATCTAAACACAGTAAAGATGCTGTAGAGGTAAAATTTCAGAGCAATATAGCTAAAATTATCACGGGAAAGAATTTTAGTAAATACGAAAAACTTTTTGATAGCGCTGAAGTTTTGTTTGACGATAAACTATCTGATATTACGCATAAGGTATCTATCAATTCTGGTTTAAGAGAAACATCGGCTAACTGGCTAATCAGACTGGTAACCCCAACTGCTTTGGGCGTATTGGGAGAGCATATTAAGAAAAATAAACTATCTATTACCGATGCAGCTCATGTAATAGCCAACGAAAAAGATGCTATTATTGATGCAATACCAGAACAATATAATTTGACCTCTTTATTTGGATTAAGTAGTTTGAAAGATATAGGTGATAAGTTTGCAAATGCAGTGTCCTTGCCTGTTTCTGTACCCGATATTTTAGCAGAAGCAGCCCCTGTTGTACCGTCAATTATTCCAACTTTTGAACCTGAAAAAGAGTTAGAAACAGTAGTAGAACCATTTGTAGAAAAAGAAACTTATAATCATCCAGTTGTAGAAGAAGTTTTTGCTGAACCTGAACCTATTCCAGAAATAACTCCTATAAAAGAAGAAATTATTACTATACCTACGCCTCCTATAGTTCAAGAAACAAATTCTCTTTTGAAAGAACAGGTAAAGGAAGAAAACATTAAAAAGATAATTGTTACTTCAAACGAACCAGAAGTTGTAAAGACCGATAATACTACCAAAAAGAGTGTATTAAAAGATCCTGCATTCAAATGGAAATTAATAAGCTGGTTGTTATTAATCGCTTTATTTGTGATACTGATGATACTATTTAATGTACTTCCTCCTATGTTTAGGATATAAGAGGAAGTAACAATAGTTTTATAATTTTATTTAAGTGCATTGATGATAATAGCAAACTCATCTGCATTTAAAGATGCGCCTCCAACCAGACCACCATCAACATCGGGCATTGCAAAAATTTCAGCAGCATTGTTTCCTTTCACACTGCCACCATACAAAATGGTAATATCCTGTGCTACTTCATTTCCATAGGCTGCAGCAAAGGTATTTCTGATATGTAAATGAATATCCTGTGCCTGCTGACTAGAAGCTGTTTTACCTGTACCTATAGCCCAGATTGGTTCGTAGGCTATTACTACTTTTTTAATTTGATCTGCCGATAGATGAAATAAAGATTCTTTTAATTGATTAGCAACAAATTCATTCTGAGTACCTTCTTCTCTGATAGTTAAAGATTCGCCACAGCAGAAGATAGGAATTAAATTGTTTTCCAATACAATATTTACTTTCTCTGCAAGAAATGAATTAGACTCATTAAAATACTCGCGGCGTTCACTATGTCCTAATACTACATATTCAACACCAATAGACTGCAGCATTTCCACGCTAGTTTCACCAGTAAAAGCTCCACTTTTTTTATTATAACAATTCTGAGCAGCGACGAACACACCTTGGGTATTTTTAACTTTGTTTACTGCAGGCAGAAGATATGGAAAAGGAATAGCTAATACTACTTTTCTGTGTTCATTTAAAGAATATTCATTTTTCAATATTGCATCAAGTAGCTGTTCTCCTTGTGTAAGCGTAAGATTCATTTTCCAGTTCGCTGCGGCAATTTGTTGTCTCATAATATGAATTTATTTATAAATTATTTAATCAATTTGGTTGTCAAAGATATGCTTCAACACGGATATTTCTTCTTGAGATAAGTTTTGATGCTTCATTTGCTTCCAGTTCTGAATTTCTTTAAGTGCTTTATCAAAGTCATATTTCATATCACCTTCTGCTCCCCAACTAAAGTTTCTGACGTGTTTTGATGTTAGTCCTTTACCAAATACATTGCAACAAACCCCTATTACGGAACCAGTGTTAATGGCGCTATTGATAGCAGTTTTGCTGTAGTCCCCCATCATTAATCCGCACTTCTGCGCTACTGGCAAGTATGTATTAGTATCCTCATTCCATACTTTTACTATTCCACCCGTATTCTTTACATTACTATTAGATGTGCCAGCACCAAAATTGCACCACTCTCCTATCACACTATCTCCCAGATAACCATCATGCGCTTTGTTGCTATTGCCAAACATAACAATATTCTTTATCTCGCCCCCAACAACACAGTTAGGTCCAATTGTAGCACTGTATATTTTAGCGCCCATTCGTACTAGGCTATTTTCACCCAATACAAAAGGACCTCTTATTAATGCCCCTTCCTGCACAACAGCATTTTTACCTATATATATAGGCCCTGCAGAGGCATTAAGAATGCAATGCTGTACATCAGCTGATTCTTCGATGAAAATATTTTCAGGGGAAATAGCCGTTACTGATTCTGGTAACTTTTGAAAAGAATGTTTATGTATAACTTTAAGCAATTCAACATCTTTCAAAATTGTTGATTGATTCAATTGCATTATATGCCAGGGATACTCAATTATATTTACTGGACTACACGACTTTTTTATTGTGAAGTTCTTTAATTCGGAAAGTGAAGGATTAGCAATAAATTCTTCAGATCTATAAGCAATTATATTTTCATTTTCATCGACTAATACTGTATCCTTATTTAAACTTAATATTTCATTTATTAAATCTATATCAGGAATTACAGCTGCATCAATGAATAATAAATCAATGCCATCGTATGAATTATACAAACCTTGTAAAACTGGTCTGGTATCTATAAATATTTCATTACTGGTTAAATATTCCCACCTTTCTTTGTTGGTGAACATACCAACTCTCAACATTCCAACAGCCCTAGTGAGCGTTAAAGGCGACTGTCTATTGTAGTTTTTATTATCAAACAGAACTATTTTCATACTGATTTTATTATAGTTGAGCACAATATAAAGTATACTTCAGCATTTTAAATTGATTAGATCTTTTTTCCATATCAACAATCAATTCTTTACGAGGAATATGATTCCAGTCTGCAGGTTTGCCTCCATATTGTTTCTCTACAGATTTAAATTGATCAATAGCTATAAAGCCAAGTGCAGGTATAAAGGTTGAAAAACGAATTAGTTTTTTCTTTAGCCTTTTATCCAGTGGCATTTCTTTAACCAGATTGTTTAAAGTTCTACATTCATTCGTAAACAATGCTTCAATCTGTGATATAGATTCTGATTTTACGATTGTAGTGTAAATGTTCTGGTGTAAATCTTCATACAAATCAAAAATATCATCCATTAATTGACCCAGTACGCCTGTCTGGTATACATAATCAAGTTCAAGCTGCGAGAATTGTTCGTCTAATAAATAAGCCAATAGCAAATTTGCATGACCCCCTTTTTCCTTAGTAATAGCAGTAGAATCTTCAATAGAAATAGTTGAATTATATTGTACAGAAGAAGTAGCCTGAACATAAAAAGCCTTTTGTAATTGTACAAGAAACTTTTTATTGATATTTCCAGTGCTATTAAATTCATCATTGATTGATACTAATAATTTTGCTCTACCTGACAATTCTTTAAATGAATTTCTATTATTCAACAGGTTAATTAATTCAGTTTCCTGCCAGCCCTCCTCATCCAACAATTCATCACTTAAAGACGCCATAATTCCTGCTAAAGAAACTCTTTTTCTTTCCCTTTCACTAATCTTACGGTCTCTAAGTATTAATATATTTTCAGCAATACCACAAACAGCATAAAAAGGGTAATTTC
>CANFLJ010000152.1 GCA_947447815.1 Chitinophagaceae bacterium
TAAGGTTCAATTTGGAAATAATATGTTTAATGGTTTGATTTCTACAACAGAAAATATAATTGTGAAAAGTATCTCGAAAGAGCATTTATTAATTAAAAGAATAATGGATATCACTATCTGTATTCTTATAATGCCTATTGCTATTCCCTTAATGGTACTTGGCGCATTGGCTATTTATTGTACTTCAAAAGGCCCTGCAATATTTACCCAGAAACGTGTAGGATTAGATGGAAGAATCTTTACCATCTTCAAAATCAGAACCATGACGCATTGTCCTGCAGGTTATATAGACCACACTGTAGTAAACGATTGTAGAATAACTAAACTAGGTACCATACTTAGAAAAACTAAAATAGACGAACTTCCACAACTATTTAATGTGCTGATTGGTGACATGAGTATCATAGGACCAAGACCCGAAAGAGCTGAAATAGTAGAAAAATGTTCCAGAGAAAGTAATTACTATCAATACAGACACGTAGTAAGACCAGGAATTACCGGTTGGGCACAGGTAAATAACCCAGTAGCTACTCCAGAAGAGAATTTACAGAAACTGGAATACGATTTATATTACATCAACAACTATTCTCTTAAACTAGAGGTTCAGATTCTGATGAGAACAGTAGGAGTGGTTTCTTCTTTACAAAGTTTATAGTAATACAAGACATTCGATAAATAAAAAAGCTCCTTCATCAGGAGCTTTTTTATTTATATCAATTTATCAGATTGCGTTTACTTGATTTCTGATTAGATCTTCAAAGTCATCCCTTCTTCTAATCAACTTTACTTCGTTGTTGTGCAACATCACTTCTGCAGGTTTAAAACGACTGTTGAAGTTGCTACTCATTTCAAATCCATAAGCCCCTGCATTATAAAATACAAGGTAATCTCCCTCGGTTACTTCAGGCAACTTACGGTCTGTAGCAAAAGTATCGGTCTCGCAAATATTACCTACTACAGTATATAGCTTCTTCTCCCCTTCTGTATTGCTCAGATTATCTATATAGTGATATGAATCGTAGAACATAGGTCTTATCAAATGATTAAACCCGGTATCTACTCCTACAAAGCTAACTTTAGGAGTATCCTTTATTACAGCAACTTGCGTTACCAAATACCCACACTGACTCACCAGAAACTTACCGGGTTCAAACCAGAGTTGAAACTGCTGACCAGTAGCCGCATTTGGATGATTATTAAACACATCTTTCAATAATTCTGCCAGATGAACAACATCGGTTTCCTTATCACCATTCCTGTAAGGCACTTTAAACCCACTACCAAGATCAATACAGGTAAGGTGTGGAAAGTGAGGAATCAGATCATACAATACTTCCACTCCTTTTACAAATACCTCTACGTCCTTTATATCGGAGCCGGTATGAAGGTGAAGTACATTTACTTTCAGATTATACTCCTTTACAATGTCCATTACCAGATTCATCTGTTCTATAGGAATACCAAACTTACTCATGTCATGTCCGGTAGAAATCTTAATATTTCCACCACCCATGATATTAGGACGAATCCGAATCCCTACAGGATAAGTATCCCCGAATTTCTGAGCAAACTTCTTAAGATTAGAAATACTATCAATGTTAATGTATACTCCGTAAGAAGCTACTTCTTCTATTTCACTAAAAGCGATTCCGTTTGAAGTATAAACAATCCTGTCTTTTTCGAAACCTGCATGTATTGCAAGTTTCACTTCATTCACAGAACTGCAATCTACATTGGCACCTAACTGGTACAAATACTTTAATATATTAATATTGGTAAGGGCCTTGCAGGCATAAAAGATTCGGGTATCATAACCACTAAATGCATCTGCCAGTTTATGATATTGTTTACCAATACGGTTAGTATCATAAACGTATAAAGGTGTTCCATAAAGTGATGCTGCTTGTAATAACTGATCGTTGGGTGCTTGCTCTAATAACATGTGGCAAATATATACTATAGCATTCGAGTAGAAAAAAGGTCTATAAAACTTTTAATAGTAGTCGTTTTTCAAAATGTCCCCCTTTAAAATAAATTATTTGTATTGAATATAAGACAAGCCTTCGATTAATAGTTACAAGAGATTGACAAGATTTGATATTTTTTATAATGTAAAATTATTAAATGTTTGCACTTTCAATCCTGTAGGATAAAAGTTGAACATAATAGAAGGATTTCAAAGTACATTATTCTAAAAATAGGTTGCAAATCAATAACAATATAATATTACAAAAATGGAGAATAACAATCAGTACAACATTCCAGATGAAATGGAAGAACCAAAAGAAATGAAATTAATAAAATTAGTAATGGTAATTGGAGGATTGCTTGTTTTAGCTACTTTATACTTTACAATTAGACATTAGAATTCTATTCAATTTACTATAATTAAAGTACCAGTAAGTCGGCATTAATTGCTGACTTATTGGTACTTTTTTCTGTCAATATGTCATAACAAAACTTGTGGTATCCGATTTGCGTATAGTAGAAACTCAAATATTTACAATATGCAAAAAGGTCAGATAAGAGTACAGACGGAAAACATTTTCCCTATCATTAAAAAGTTCCTTTACAGTGAACACGACATTTTTCTTCGCGAATTAGTGAGCAACGCTACCGATGCTTCACAGAAAATTAAAACCCTTTCTTCCATTGGAGAAGCTAAAGGAGAACTGGGAGAACTTAAAATCAACGTAATTCTTGATGCTAAAGAAAAAACCTTAACCATCGAAGATAATGGTGTAGGGATGAGCAAAGAAGAGGTAGATAAATACCTTAATCAGGTAGCATTCAGCGGTGCTGAAGAATTTCTTACCAAATACAAAGATGCTAATATCATTGGGCATTTTGGTCTTGGTTTCTACAGTGCTTTTATGGTTGCTGAAAAGGTAGAAGTTATTACGCAAAGCTATAATGCCGAAGCTCCTACAGTATACTGGAGTTGCGATGGTAGCCCTGAATTTGAATTATACGAAGTAGAAAAGAAAGAACGCGGAACCAGAATTATTCTGCACATTAACGAGGAAAGCAAAGAATTTTTAGATGCATTCAAGATCAAAGGTATCCTGACTAAATTCTGTAAATTCCTTCCTATCCCAATCTTTTTTACCGATTTAGGCGAAGAGAAGAAAGAAGATGCAGTAGTTGCACCAATCAACAATACCAATCCAATCTGGGTTAGAAAACCAAGCGAATTAACCAAAGAAGATTACGAGAATTTCTACAGAGAATTGTACCCTTATGGCGAAACGCCATTATTTTGGATACACCTCAATGTAGACTATCCTTTCAATCTTACCGGAATACTGTATTTCCCTAAGATTAAACAGAGCTACGAAATACAAAAAGATAAGATTCAATTATATTCTAATCAGGTATTTGTTACCGATGAAGTAAAAGACATCGTACAAGAATTCCTGATGTTATTGCATGGTGTTATTGACAGCCCGGATATTCCTTTGAACGTTAGTAGAAGCTACTTACAAGGCGATCCTAATGTGAAGAAAATCAATAGCCACATTACCAAAAAGGTAGCAGATAAACTGGAAGAAATCTTCAGAAACGAGCGCCCTTCTTTTGAAGAAAAATGGGAAAGTCTTGGCTTATTTGTGAAGTACGGTATGATGACCGACGACAAATTTTTAGAGAAAGCTAATAGCTTTGTAGTAATGGAAGATACTACTGGAAAATTCCATACAGTAGAGGAATACAAAACTGCAACCGAGGCAACTCAGAAAAACAAAGAAGGAAAGAGCACCATCATTTATACCACCAATCCTATTCAGCAGGATGCATACATACAAGCCGCTACTGCTAAAGGTTATATTGTAGTAAAGATGGAAACCCTGGTGGATTCTGCCTTTATCAACAACATGGAGATGAAATGGGAGAATGTTCATTTTGTAAGAGTAGATGCTGATATCGTAGATAATCTGATAGATAAACAAGAAGGGAACGACAGTATTCTTAGTCAAAGCGAATCAGAAGAACTGAAGAAACTATTTGAATTTCCAGTGAATGACTTAACAGTAACGGTAGAAGTAAAAGGACTTAGTGCCGAAGCTGCTCCTGTAGTTGCCACCAGACCAGAGTTTATGAGAAGAATGAAGGACATGGCTGGTGTAGGCGGCGGAATGACCGCTTTCTACGCTCAAATGCCTGATGAAGTTACCCTGACAGTGAATGGTAATCATCCATTGTACCAGAATCTTTTGAAAGAAGCTGACATAGAAAAGAAAGAAAAACAAATCAGAAACCTTGCAGATCTTGCTTTATTATCTCAAGGCTTATTGAAAGGTGCCGAATTAACCAACTTCATCAATAGAAGTGTATCATTGATGGATGCGAAGTAGTTCAAAACTATATTAATAGAAAAGCGTTGAATCAAATGCGATTCAACGCTTTTTTTATTATATAACAAACCTATACTTTTTGTAATTGATTATTTACTCTTTATGGTAAAAGTGCCATCGGTATTTACGGTAACAAGATACTGCGTTAAAGAACCACTTCCCGGACCAGATACATGTGTACCTGTATCGGAAAAAGTTGCACCATGTCTTGGACAGAAAAAGTCATCTCCACTTTGATCATATTGTACAGTTCCACCTTCGTGTGTACAATATTGAGATACTGCAATAAGAGCACCTGAAGTGTTTCTGGCTACAATAATTCCACTGTTTCCAACTTTTACACCATCCGTATAAATCATTCCTCCGGGATTTGCTAACTGAGGATAATCGGATAGCTTGATAGTTTGATTGATATTGGTTAAGGAAGGAGGTACCGTACTTTTACTACACCCACCAATACAACTGGCAATAAACACGCCTGCAGCACCAAATCCAATGCTCGTTAAAAATTCCTTTCTGTCCATAGTATATATTTTTTATTATTGATACCAAATGAAATCAATATGATTGCCAGTCCATGTTAAACAATAGACAATACACAGATTATTAATACAGAATTAAGGAAATAATAAAAAATATATACAGATTTAAATAAAGCATTTCAAGTGTCTACACTTTCTGTTCCTGTGGCACTAAAGTAGTCAGGTCTGCAATGTTTACAGGCTTTCCTGTATCTATACTGTTTCTGGCAGCAATACCAATCAACACAGCCATTGCACCATCTCTCAGTCCAGCTCCCTGACGATATTTATCTTCCCCTGGCGTAAATACTTGTTTGCGAATACGAACATCTCCCCCACCATGTCCATTCTCATCATTCGGAATTTTATAAGTTTCTTTTTTACCAAAACTGGTAGTTACTTCTACTACATCAAACGGCTCTTCTTTCCATGGTTGCTTTTCCTTAATCCAGGCGTCTAGTTTACCCTTTGTTCCATTAAATGAAATTCTATAACCTTCATAAGGCGAATAAGCAGTTAAAGAATAAGATACCTGTACATTGTTCATATACTTTATCTGAACGGCCATTTTATCA
>CANFLJ010000153.1 GCA_947447815.1 Chitinophagaceae bacterium
GAATTAATGTCTGCAGCTTCTGCTAAATACGATTATTCCAGATTCGGTTTCGAAGTAGTAAGAGCTACTCCTCGTCAGGCCGATTTGATAATTGTATCAGGTACAATCGTAAACAAAATGGCACCTGCATTAAAACGACTGTACGATCAGATGCCTGATCCTAAATATGTAATTGCAATGGGGGCTTGCGCTATTAGCGGAGGTCCTTTCTTTTATAATACCTATTCGGTTGTAAAAGGAGTGGACCATGTAATACCGGTAGATGTTTATATCCCTGGTTGCCCTCCACGTCCCGAAGCATTGATGCATGCATTAATTACCTTACAGGAACAAATTAAAAATGGTACTACAAGAGATCAGTTGAAGCGTCAGTTTGGTACTGATGAAGATAGGAAGATGTAAAATAATTAGCTGATTAGCTAATGTGCTAATATGCTAATGAAAACAAGGAGATAGGAGTGAGGAGACAGGAGGAATACACATAAATAATATAATAATTATACAATTAATTTAATAAGAGAAGTTTAAACATTGAGATGAGTTTTTACTTTTTACTTTTTACTTTTTACTTTGATTAAAATGGATAATGAAGCTTTAAAAATACAGTTAACCGAATTACTTCCTTCCCTTACATTCGAAGAGGGAGGAGAGTGGTTAAACGTAAACGTAGACCCAAATGACTGGAAGCCTTTTGCTGCTAAACTAAAAGCTTCTGCCGAATTATATTTCGACTATCTGTTCTGTCTTACTTGTGTAGACTGGAAAACACATCTTACAATGGTGTATCACTTGAGCTCTACTAAACATCGTCATACAATTGTGGTGAAATGTAAACTGGATATAACAACACCTGTTGTTGAAACGGTATGTGATATCTGGAGAACAGCGGAATTCCATGAGAGAGAAGTCTTTGAAATGTTTGGTGTGGAATTTAAAAACCATCCTGATCTTAGAAAGCTCATACTTCCTGCTGACTGGGTTGGTTTCCCATTGAGAAAAGATTACGAAGACCCTATTAATATGATTAAATTATAAAGACCATCCCGCTTAGGGAACATTAAATAATAATACAATTATATGTATCATATAAATGAACTTCTGAACAGCGATAATACTTTAAAGCCATCCTTTGTGGCTATGAAGGAATCGGATGATTATACCATTAATATCGGGCCACAACACCCTGCTACACATGGAGTGTTGCACCTGGTAATTACCTTAAACGGAGAAACCATTAAGAAGGTAGATCCCGACTTAGGCTTTATTCATAGATCAATAGAAAAGATGTGCGAAAGCCTTTCTTATCGCCAGTATATCTATGTTACCAGCCGTATGGATTATCTGTCTTCTCATATTAATAATCATGCCTGCGCATTGCTGGTAGAGAAGGCTTTACAGGTAGAAGTTCCTGAAAGAGCACAATACATAAGAGTCATCATGGATGAACTTACCCGTATTGCATCGCATCTACTATGGTGGGGAGCAATGGCAATGGATATGGGTGCCTTTACACCTTACTTCTATGCATTTAGAGAAAGAGAATTACTGACCGAAATAATGGAAGATACCTGTGGTGCCAGACTTACAATGAACTACATGGTTCCTGGTGGTGTAATGCACGATCCTCATGAAACTTTTGTACATAGAGTGTCTAAAGAATTTCTTCCTTTACTCAAATCTAAACTTCACGAATACGAAGAGCTGGTTACTGGAAATATTATCTTTCAGAACAGAGTAAATGGAGTAGGATTACTTACATACGAAGATGCTATTTCTTATGGTTGTAGCGGTCCAACTGCCCGTGCAAGTGGAGTTCATTGCGATATTAGAAAACTGTATCCTTACGATGTATATAATAAAGTACAATTTGAGGAAGTAATAGAAACTGCAGGTGATTCTATGGCTAGATATATGGTGAGAATGAATGAAATAAAACAATCCATTTCTATTATAGAACAATTGATTAATAATATACCAGAAGGAGATTTTCAGGCAAAGACTAAAGCGGTATTGAAACTGCCTAAAGGAGAGTTCTATCAAAGAGTAGAAACTGCTAGAGGAGAACTTGGCGTGTTTGTGGTGAGTGAAGGTGGCACAACTCCTTACAGAATTAAATTCAGAAGTCCTGGCTTCTCCAATCTTTCTTGTTTAGACCATATTACAAAAGGTAGCAAGATTGGTGACTTGGTTGCTTCTATGGGTACACTGGATTTAGTAATTCCTGATATTGACAGATAATAAATAACTGATAATAATAACAACGATGATTAGTTTCGAACATATTACAAAATGGCTGCAGGCATGGTTAAATGCTCATATGAGCCCCATACTGGTGCTGGCAGTTGAGACCGTACTTATAGTAATCTTAGCTATAGCTTTATTTGCTGTACTGGGCTTGGTACTGGTAATTATGGAAAGAAGAGTTGCTGCATTTATGCAGATAAGAATGGGACCTAATAGAGTAGGACCATGGGGTTTATTACAGAGTACTGCCGATACAGTTAAGCTGATAATGAAAGAAAGTATTGTGCCTACACATGCTGATAAATTCTTATTCAATCTGGCTCCATTTATAGTAATGATTGCGGCAATGTTGATCCTTGCTCCTGTAAACTTTGCTCAGCGTTTTCATATTTGGGATTTAAACATTGGTATATTATTTATCACCTCCATTTCTTCCATATCTGTAATAGGTATATTGATGGGAGGATGGGCAAGTAGTAATAAATATTCTTTACTGGGTGCTATGCGTAGTGGTGCGCAGATAGTAAGTTACGAATTATCGGCTGGCTTATCTATCCTTACTATAATAGTATTGTGTGGTAGCCTTAAAGTGTCGGATATCATCGCTTCACAGGAAACTGGCTGGTGGATTTTTAAAGGACATATTCCTGCTATCGTTGCCTTTGTTATTTATCTGATTGCTGTTACCGCAGAAACTAATAGAGCTCCTTTCGATTTAGCAGAAGCAGAAAGCGAATTAACAGCAGGTTTCCACTCTGAATATTCTGGTATGCGTTTCGCCTTATTCTTCCTGGCAGAATATATCAATATCTTTATTGTATGTGCTGTAGGAGCTACCTTGTTTTTAGGTGGTTGGATGCCTTTCCATATTGGTCATCTGCAAGGATTTAATCATGTTATGGATTACATTCCTTCTTCCATTTGGTTCTTTGGCAAAACGTTCTTTTTGATATTTGTTATCATGTGGTTTCGCTGGACTTTCCCTCGTCTTAGAATAGATCAGTTATTGAATCTGGAGTGGAAATATCTGTTACCAATCAGCATGGTGAATTTATTGGTAATGACCGTAGTAGCTATTTATCATCTGCATTTTTAGAACCCACAAAACATTCAAAGTATGTATATAGTAGATTATATAAAAGAGGTTGCAAGTGCAGTTAAGTCCTTGGCTACAGGTATGAAGCTGACTGGCTATTACTTCACGCATCCTAAAGAAATTATTACACAGGAGTATCCGGATAATAGGGCTACCCTTAAAATGGCCGACCGTTTCAAAGGGGAAGTTATTATGCCTCATGATGAGAATAACGAACATGCCTGTACTGGTTGTACTTCTTGCGAACTGGCTTGCCCTAATGGCTCTATTAAAGTAATTACCAAGTTTGAGGTGAATGCAGAAGGTAAGAAAAAGAAAGCTGTGGATCAACACATTTATCATTTGGATATGTGTACCATGTGCAATCTCTGCATAGAGGCTTGTCCTACCGATGCAATTAAAATGGCTAACACTTTTGAACATAGCGTACCGGACAGAAATATGCTGATCAAAAGATTAAATAACAATGGTTCTAAAATCAGGGAGGGAGTAGAATAATGGACGCATCATTAATTATATTTTATTGCATAGCTGCCTTCATACTGGGCGCTGCATTTCTGGCAGTTACATCTGCTAAAATTTTCCGTAGTGCTATATGGTTGCTGTTCTCTTTAATAGGAATAGCAGCACTATACTATTGGATGGATGTTCAATTTATTGCTGCGGTACAAACTATTGTATATGTGGGTGGTATAGTAGTACTGATTATCTTCTCCATTTTCCTTACACACAATGCAAACGACAATATGCCTAAGCCTCCGGTAATGAGACAGGTATTTGCTGGTTTAGCATCTTTGTTTGGAATAGCATTAGTACTGCATTTAGTATATCATCATTCCTTTACAAAACCTACTGGTGCTGCTTTAAACGGAGATGTTGCCAATATCGGAACTTTATTAATCAGTACAGAAAAAGGTGGATACGCTTTACCATTCGAATTGGCGAGTATCCTGCTGTTGGCTGCAATGATTGGCTGTATTTTAATAGCCATGAGAAAAGGATCTGCTAATGTAAATAGTGTAGAATAATTATAAACTTATTATATGTCACAAACGCCGCTTATACAAATATTATTCCTTAGTGTGGGATTGTTCTTTATAGGAATGTATGGTCTGCTTACAAGAAGAAATGTTATTACTATTCTGATGTCTATCGAGCTGATATTGAATAGTGTAAATATCAACTTTGTAGCCTTCAATAAATACCTGTATCCTCATCAACTGGAAGGACTGTTCTTTACCATATTTATTATCACCATTGCTGCTGCGGAAGCTGCTGTAGCAATTGCCATTATTATTAACTTATACCGTAGTCATCATTCTGTAGATGTAGAAGATGCAAACGAATTAAAATGGTAAGGATTAACAATTGAATTGAATTATTATGAATGAATATTATGTTGCACTGATTCCAATTCTCCCTTTAGCAAGCTTTGTTTTGCTGGGTATATTTGGACGGAAATATCTAAAAGAATTCTCTGGTACCATCGGTACATTGGCATTGCTGGTTTCCTGTGTATTATCGTTGATTGTTGCAAAGAGTTATTTCTTTGATTCAGAAAAAATAAACGGAGCTTATCAGAGTATTGTTTTAATGAATCATACCTGGTTAAGTTTTACACCTACTATATCTATCCAGGTAGGTGCAATGATAGACCCTATATCGGTAATGATGCTGGTAGTAGTAACCTTTGTTTCCCTGATGGTTCACATCTTTAGTCTGGAATATATGAAAGGAGAGGAGCGCTTTGCTACCTACTATGCTTTCC
This sequence comes from Chitinophagaceae bacterium, assembly GCA_947447815.1. GTDB lineage: Bacteria > Bacteroidota > Bacteroidia > Chitinophagales > Chitinophagaceae > CANFLJ01. The sequence continues at coordinate 5,109 of CANFLJ010000153.1, forward strand.
TTGGATTATTTACTTTTTCCATGTTAGGACTGGTACTGTCTTCCAACATATTTCAGATATACATGTTCTGGGAATTAGTGGGTGTATCTTCCTTCTTATTAATTGGATACTACTACGAGAAACCTTCTGCTGTTGCGGCTTCAAAGAAAGCATTTATAGTAACGCGCTTTGCCGATTTAGGTTTCTTGATAGGTATTCTGATCCTGTCTTTCCATGCCGAAACATTAGACTTCAAATTATTAATAGCTAAACTAACCAACCTTCAATCACCAGAATATTTAAGCATTACTACAGGATCTTTCTTAGGTGTATCTGCTCTTACCTGGGGA
>CANFLJ010000154.1 GCA_947447815.1 Chitinophagaceae bacterium
GGTAAGAAAAATGAACTTTTTGTAATCATTTTTTGAAAATAACTGTTTTACAATACATTTGATGTTTCTAACACTTATTGGATAATCAATAATTATTGCTATATGGCTGTAAAAACAGATTTATTTGTATCTCCCGACTATTTTAATATTGATGAGTTACTTACCGAAGAGCACCTGATGATCAGAGATGCAGTTCGTGAATACGTAAAAAAGGAAATCTCTCCTATTATAGAAGATTATGCGCAGAGAGCTGAATTTCCTCAACAGATAGTAAAACAAATGGGCGACTTAGGTTGCTTTGGCCCTACCGTTCCGGTGGAATATGGTGGTGGTGGACTCGACTATATTAGTTATGGTATCATGATGCAGGAACTGGAGCGTGGCGATAGTGGCGTTCGCTCTACCGCCAGTGTACAGGGTAGCCTGGTAATGTTTCCTATCCATGCTTATGGTAGCGAAGCACAAAGAAATAAATACCTGCCAAAGCTGGCTTCGGGCGAATGGCTGGGCTGCTTTGGTCTTACCGAACCCGATCATGGAAGTAATCCTTCGGGCATGGTAACCAACATCAAAGATGCTGGGGATCATTATATACTGAATGGTGCTAAAATGTGGATCAGCAATGCGCCTTTTGCACAGGTGGCCGTGGTTTGGGCTAAGAACGAACAGGACGAAATAGTGGGTATGATTCTGGAGCGTGGTATGGAAGGTTTTACTACCCCTATTACCCATGGCAAATGGAGCCTTAGAGCAAGTGCTACCGGCGAGCTGGTTTTTGACAATGTAAAAGTGCCTAAAGAAAATATTCTACCAAACGTAAAAGGCTTAAAAGGACCATTGGGTTGCCTTACCAAAGCAAGATACGGTATTGCATGGGGCGCTCTAGGTGCTGCCATGGATTGTTATGATACTGCACTTCGTTATAGTAAAGAAAGAATTCAATTTGATAAACCAATAGGACAGTTTCAGTTGCAACAAAAGAAGCTGGCCGAAATGGTGACCGAAATTACCAAAGCACAGTTAATGGTTTGGCGCTTAGGGGTGCTGATGAGTGCAGGAAAAGCCACTCCACAGCAGGTAAGTATGGCTAAGAGAAACAGTTGCGAGATAGCCACCAACATTGCCCGCGATGCCCGACAAATGTTAGGTGGTATGGGTATTACCGGCGAGTACAGCATTATGCGCCACATGATGAATCTGGAAAGTGTAATTACCTACGAAGGTACCCACGACATTCATTTACTGATTACCGGTATGGATGTAACAGGGTTTAATGCATTTAAGTAAGTAGCAAAGGCACTAAGGCAACAAGGTACAAAGGCACAAAGTAATACAAGAGAAACAGGCAGTGAAGTTCAAATTTGAAAATTAGGGAATTTGAAAATTTGAAAATGGAATTTATATACTGAGAGGACAGGAGGTTTAGCTTCTTTGTCCTCTCTTTTTTTATTTAAAAAAAGCCGCAAAAGTACCCTTTATTTACCCAAACTAATTATTTATTAAATGCATCAACCTATTATGCTTTGAGTACTTTTGTTCCTGGAAAGGGATGGCTGAGAAGTTAGTTTTAATAAAACACTCCACAACATAACAACATCTCCTGGTAAAATTAAACCGTCTATGGTTAGAAGAAAATGAAAAACAACTAAAGGAATTGAGCTTTCGTTATCCTTTAGTTGCTGCTGGGCTGGAAAAAGTAAAAGCTAACATTCGAGAAGATGCATAATAGAGATAATGCAAGTAATTTTCTGAATTGTAGTATGATTTTGACAGGTTTAATTAGTTTTTCTTCGTAATTCAGGTATTAATTTTCAGACTGAAGCAAGTTTTATTGCTAAAGGCATTGGAAAAGAGTCTACCGATATTGAGGGTAGGCCTAACTTCATCTGCACAAAGAGGGCGGACGGGTGCGGAAGTAAAACCGACGGGTGCGAAATGCTGGAATTCATGTGTAAAATGCCAGCGGAAGGGTGTGGAAAGAAAACCTACGGGTTTAGAACACTGGAATTCATGTGCGAAATGACATCGGACAAGTGTAGAAGTGCGAAATTCAATGTTAGGAGCTTGGCGGACAATGTTTAGAGTCTAACTTTTCGTATTTACTGATTGGCTTTCCTTGAGAGTAGGTAATACTAAACTAGCAAGGGATAATTGAGAAAATGGTGACACTCTCCAATTTTTTGTAGGAATATAGTTTAGAGAGCAAATCAGGCAACAAGGCACAGAGGTACAAAGCATAACAAATACAAGGCAGGGGGCAATAGGAATACAAGTAATCCAAAAAAACTAAAGAAATTCAATTAGCACATTAGCTAATTGATTAAAGGTGCTTAATTGGGTTCCTTTTGCCGTAATAAATGTACTTTTTGATATTTAACCAAAAGGCCAGTATCATATAAATGATGATGGGAGAGCCTGCCGTTACAAACGTTAGGTAGATAAACCACATGCGAATACGGGAAGATGCTACCCCCATTTTATCGCCCAAAGTAGAGCAAACTCCAAAGGCATGTAGTTCTAAAAATTCGCGAAGCTTTTTCATTTACGTAAACGTTTTTGTAAAAATATGTAAGACAATGCATATAACAATCGTTTTTAGCTTTTGTTTTGCTTATTTTCGCGGCAATTATTTTTTAACCAGATATAAAATTATTCTTGTTATGGCATTTGATATCGAAATGATTAAGAAAGTTTATGCAGAAATGCCTGCAAAAGTGGATGCAGCAAAGGCAGCTTTGGGCAGACCATTAACACTTTCTGAAAAGATTCTATTTGCACACCTGCACGTAGATCAGCAATTAGAAAACTTCGAAAGAGGTAAAAGTTATGTGGACTTTGCGCCAGATCGTGTAGCTATGCAGGATGCTACTGCACAGATGGCTTTATTGCAGTTTATGCAAGCAGGAAGACCTACCGTCGCAGTTCCTTCTACGGTTCACTGCGATCACCTTATTACTGCCAAAGTAGAGGCAAAACAAGATTTAGCTGTTGCAAACTCCGAAAGCAAAGAGGTATACGATTTCCTTGCTTCTGTATCTAATAAATATGGTATCGGTTTCTGGAAACCAGGCGCTGGTATTATCCATCAGATTGTACTGGAAAACTATGCTTTTCCGGGTGGATTGATGATTGGTACTGATTCTCATACTGTAAATGCGGGTGGATTAGGTATGATTGCTATTGGTGTGGGTGGTGCTGATGCCTGCGATGTAATGGCTGGTTTGCCATGGGAACTTAAATGGCCTAAACTGATTGGCATTAAACTTACTGGTAGACTGAAAGGATGGGCTGCTCCTAAAGATATTATTCTGAAAGTGGCTGGTATCCTTACCGTAAAAGGTGGTACTGGTGCTATTGTAGAATACTTTGGCGAAGGTGCTGTAAGCCTGAGCGGTACTGGTAAAGGAACCATTTGTAACATGGGTGCCGAAATAGGTGCTACTACTTCTACCTTCGGATACGATGATAGTATGAGCCGTTACCTGAAGGCAACTGGTAGAGAAGATGTGGCTACCCTTGCTGATGGCATTAAAGATTACCTGACTGCAGATGCGGAAGTATATGCTAGCCCAGAGAAATACTTTGATGAAATAATTGAGATTAACTTAGACGAATTAGAGCCATACATTAATGGACCATTCTCTCCGGATTTAGCTACGCCTATTTCTAAAATGAAAGAAGCAGTTGCTGCCAATGGATGGCCTGCAAAGATTGAAGTTGGATTAATTGGTTCTTGTACCAATTCTTCTTACGAAGATATTAGCCGTGCGGTAAGCTTAGCTAAACAGGTAAAAGAAAAAGGATTGACTGCTAAAGCAGAATTTACTATCAGCCCGGGATCGGAGCAAATACGTTACACCATTGAGCGTGATGGTTTCCTTGGCGTATTTGATCAGATAGGTGCTAAAGTATTTACCAACGCCTGCGGACCTTGTATAGGTATGTGGGATAGAATGGGTGCAGAGAAAAAAGAAAAGAATACCATCGTACATTCTTTCAACAGAAACTTTGCTAAGCGTGCGGATGGTAATCCAAACACCTATGCATTTGTGGCTTCTCCTGAACTGGTTACCGCCCTTGCAATTGCGGGTGATTTGACCTTTAATCCATTAACCGATACTTTGACCAATGATAAAGGAGAGCAAGTAAAACTGGATGCTCCTACTGGTGATGAATTGCCATTGCGTGGATTTGCCGTAGAAGATGCTGGATTCCAGGCTCCTGCTGCTGATGGTAGTGCTGTAACAATCAACGTATCTCCAACATCGAACCGTTTACAATTATTAGATCCTTTTGCTGCCTGGGAAGGTACCGACCTTAAGAGTCTGAAGCTCCTGATAAAAGCGAAGGGTAAGTGTACTACCGATCATATTTCTATGGCGGGTCCATGGTTGAAATTCCGTGGTCACTTAGATAATATCTCTAACAATATGCTGATAGGTGCAGTAAACTTCTTTAATGATAAAACAGATTCTGTAAAGAATCAGTTGACTGGAGAATATGGCACTGTTCCAAGTACCCAAAGAGCGTATAAAGCTGCTGGTATTGGATCGATAGTGGTGGGTGATGAAAACTATGGTGAAGGATCTTCGAGAGAGCATGCTGCTATGGAACCAAGACATCTTGGTGTACGTGTAGTACTGACAAAATCTTTTGCCCGTATTCACGAAACCAACCTGAAGAAACAAGGTATGCTTGCGTTGACATTTGCCGATAAAGCTGACTACGATAAGATTCAGGAAGATGATACGGTAGATGTAATAGGATTGACTGAGTTTACACCAGGTCAAGCATTGTTATTATCTTTCACGCATAAAGATGGTACTAAGGATACGGTGACAGCTAACCATACTTATAACCAACAACAAATAGAGTGGTTTAAAGCAGGTGGAGCTTTAAATATCATAAGAGCATCTATCAGCTAATTTGATAATTTGAAGATGTGATAATTTGATAATGAATACAAATACAATGTGAGTCGTGATTCTTCATGAGTCGTGAAAATACAAAAGCCGCAGCGTTTTACGTCTGCGGCTTTTTTTGTTTTATAAGCTCTTTGTAATTGTTTCTTATAAACCTACTACTTAAAACTTATTACTTAATACTTATATTACTTTTTATTTTTTACTTTTTACTTTGAAACTCCTGTTTCACCCACTTATTGGTGGAGTTTAATTTAAAGCTGGCTATGTATTTCATATTCCAGGAAGATGGCTCTATAATGGATAGAAACATAGTGTCATCTTCTTTAGTATATAAGTGATATACCTTCCCTACTATTGGCTGGAAACTATATTTAACCTCCGTATAAATAATCCTGTTCCACTCGTATTCATCCTTTAGTTTCTGGGCTTCTACTAATAATTCATTATACCTTGTATCGAATTCGGTATTTACATCTTTTATTTTAGCTAATTTCCAACC
>CANFLJ010000155.1 GCA_947447815.1 Chitinophagaceae bacterium
AAACTAGACTCTTTAATTACTTCGCAGGCAAGTGCAAAATCACCTTTAGCTATATGATTGATAAAAGAAGGTATAGCAATATTTACCGGACAATGGTCTACACAGGTTTGTTTAGCACATTGTAAGCATCTATTAGCTTCTACAATGGCTTGATCTGCGGTATACCCTATAGCTACTTCTTCTAAGTTAGTAGCTCTTATAATTGGATCCTGAACGGGCATATCCTGAGAAGGAATAGCGGTTCTTTCTTTATTCTTTAAAGTACTGATTCTTTCCCCTAAATCCTGCAGAATATCTTTAGCTGTATTATTTAATTCTTCTAATGTATGGTAACTCATAATGCTTCCTCCTTTTGGTTTATAGCTTTTTCAATAAAACATTTATAACGGGTTCTTTCTATCTCTTTATAGGAACTTAAACGGGCAATCATATTATCGAAGTCCACCAGGTGACCATCGAATTCAGGACCATCCACACACACAAACTTTACTTCTTTTCCTACATTTACTCTACAGCCACCACACATTCCTGTGCCATCTACCATGATAGTATTTAAAGAAACCTGTGTAAACACGCCAAATGGACGGGTAGTTTCGCTACAGAACTTCATCATTATTGGCGGACCTATTGCAATTACCATATCTGGCTTGGTTGCTTCGTTAGCACAAAGCTCTCTCAGCGGCTCTGTTACTAAACATTTCCTACCTACAGAACCATCATCAGTGCAGACAATAAACTCATCGGCAATAGCTTTCATTTCGTCCTGAAGTATTAATAATGCCTGGTTACGGGCTCCCGTAATAATAGTTACATGATTTCCAGCTTTCTTCAATGCCTGTGCTATAGGATGCATAGGTGCTACTCCAATACCGCCACCTACACAAACCACTTTACCATAATTGTGTATATGGGTTGGAGTTCCTAAAGGACCTACCAGTGCTTCCACTTCCTGCCCCTCTTCTAATTGAGACAAGGCCAGCGTAGTCTTCCCTACTACCTGATAGATGATGGTGATAGTTCCATCTTCAGTACTGGCATCAGCAATGGTTAGTGGAATTCTTTCTCCAAAGTTTTCATCTACCTGCAAGATGATAAACTGTCCCGCCTGCCTTTCTTCGGCTATCAACGGAGCTTCGAGTCTCATTAAAAAGACATCGGATGAAATTTGTTTTTTTTCTATTATCCGGCTCATAATTTATTGATTAACATGATGATTGGTTAATTCGAGGGCGAAAGTATCTACCCTTGAACTCTAAAAAAATGACGAATGTTAGTTATTCATATAATTCCTATCACTTGCATATAAAATTTAGTTATAATTGCTCCCAATAAATAATTCTGCATGATTAAAAAAATTACAACACTTGCTTTGTCTGCTACTTTTATAATAGTATCGGGACATTCTCAAAAAGTAGAATCTAAATCTACCCCCGCTATTTCAAAAGACAGTACAAAGGCTGCCCCTGCTAAAAAAGCCACACTGGCAGAAAAGACGAAAGGATATAAAAAGATAGAAGGATTATTGACCATTTATCAGGATACCGTTACCGGAAGTGCACAATTGTATATCAAGAAAAGCCAGCTGGGTAAAGAATTTATCTATCAGAGTTTTTCTATCAATGGTCCTACAGAGCTGGGTTTAAACCAGAGTATGCACCGCGAGAATATGGTGTTTACTATAAAGACTGCATTTGATAAACTGGAGTTTCAGGAAATTAATACCAATCTTTATTATGATAAGAATAATGCAGTAAGCAAGTCTGCGTTGGTAGATAAACCTGAAGCCGTTTTCTATGCCGATAAATATGTAGTGGAAGATTCTACAGGATATTTAATTGCTGCAGACGCTTTGTTTATCAGTGAAAAGCTGGACCCCGTAAAACCTGATATGCCTTCGGGAATATTTGCAGCCAGAATGTTTGGACTAGGCTCATTAAGTAGTAATAAATCCAAGTACAACACCATTCGTTCTTTTCCTGATAATACAGACGTAGTAGTGGATCTTGCATATGACAATTCGGCCAGTGCCCCTGGTGGTGGAGCTGATATTACCGATGCCCGTTATGTAAGAGTACGTTTGCAACATAGTTTTATTGCTATGCCAGAGAATAACTTTATTCCAAGAAGAGACGACCCTCGTGTTGGCTACTTTATGCAAAACATCAACGATCAGACTTCTGTCTCCCCTACTACTTATAAAGATGTAATTCATCGCTGGAATTTGAAAAAGAAAGACCCTAATGCTGCATTGAGTGAACCGGTAGAGCCAATTGTATGGTGGATTGAAAACACAACACCGCTGGAATACAGACAAGCAATTTTGGACGCAGGTATTAAATGGAATATGGCATTCGAAAAAGCGGGCTTCAAGAATGCTATTCAAATGAGAACCATGTCGGATACTGCCACATGGGATCCTGCCGATATTCATTATAATGTTATTCGCTGGGTATCTTCTGTAAAACCTTCTTATGGTGCCATTGGACCAAGCTTTGTAAATCCTAAAACCGGACAAATACTGGGTGCAGATATTACCGTAGAATGGTATAGCGGTAGTGCCTCTCCTATTTATGATGAGTTATTTAATAAGTCGGCAATTAATATGCTGCAGTACGACAATTGTAGTCTTGCAAACGAACTTAAAGTACAGTTACTTAGCGGACTTACTTTTATGGAAACTGCCAGTGCTTCTGATGAAGAATTAAAAGAAGTGCATAAACAATTCCTTACATATTTAATCCTGCATGAAATGGGACATACCCTTGGATTAAACCACAACATGAAATCGAGTCAGATGTTATCGCCTACTGAAGTGAATAATAAAGCAATTACCCAGAAGATTGGTCTTACAGGTTCTGTAATGGATTATCCTGCCATCAATATACCTAGTGATCGTTCTAAGCAAGGTGATTATTACACCACGGTACCTGGCCCTTACGATTTATGGGCTATACAATATGGTTATAGCGTATACCCAGAGAATGAAGAAGATAGCCTGCGCAAAATTTTATCGCGTAGTAATGAGCCGCAGTTAGCTTTTGGAAATGATGGCGATGACATGCGTACCCCAGGCAAGGCAATTGACCCAAGAGTAAATATCAATGACCTAACCAACGATGCGATAGCTTATGCAGAAGATCGTTTTAAACTCGTAAATAATACAATGGGCAATTTGCTGAAAAAATATAGCAAACCAAATCAGTCTTATGCAGAATTAAGAACTCGTTATAGTACCTTAAATACACAACGCTTAAACATGATTAGTGTAGTTAGCCGATACATTGGTGGTATTTACGTAGATAGAAGTTTCCCTGGACAAAAATCTGCCAACAAACCTTATACTCCTACGCCAGTAGCCATACAAAAGAAAGCGATGGAAGTATTAAGCAAGTATGTATTTGCGCCTAATGCATTTGATGCTGATGCTCCTGTATTTGCTTACCTGCAAATGCAACGCAGAGGTTTTAATCAGGGACCAATGGGTGAAGATTTTAAGATTACTGCAAATGCATTAAATAATCAGACTTATGGTGCATTGCAACATATATTGCATCCTTCTACGTTGCAACGTATTACCAATAGCCGCTTGTATGGCAATACCTATAGCGTAGCCGATGTGATGAACGATTTAACCAAAGCGATATTTGATGCCGACATGAATACCAATGTAAATGTATATCGTCAGAATCTGCAGACCGCTTTTACAAAATCACTGGCGCAACTCTGTAGCGATGCATCTGGCTCAGATGACATTGCTAAGGCAGCTGCTCACTATACATTAAAGAAGATTAAATTGAAACTTGCTACAGCCATTTCTTTGAATGAAGAAACCAAAGCGCATAGAAGTAATCTGATATTTATTATAGATAATGCATTGACGGTGAAGTAGGAATTAAGTTCAATTAGTTTAACAGGTTTAAGAAGTTCAACGTTTAAATATAAAAGCCTCAGCGATTGATTGCTGAGGCTTTTACTTTTATTTCTTTAATAACCAGTCCTTACAAAGTATGCTATTCTAAAATTTTTCTCCTTAAAAATAACCTTTCTCCGCCAGATACTTAAATAGCTTTTCCAGTGGAGTAGCCGGATTGTACAATAAAGTAATCACTTTGTTATCCGAAAAATGGATATCCCAGTCAGCATCTGCCGCTTTTAATGAATGGGTGGCAGTACATACTTTATTCTCATCTTTCTTGTATACATTTATAAACAGTGTACTATCAGCCGAAACATTTTTTTTAAAGAAACCTATCAATTCACTGTTATTAAAAATATTAAATCCTTTTATTAGTATGTCTGCAGTAGTTGCGGGCGTGTTTGTATTGGTACCGGCAGGATTATTAATCACCACATTTATTGGTGTAGGCGTAGGATCCTGAAACAGAGTCCCTTTATTGGATACTACAAACAACTTTTCAGCAGCTGGTTCTATTGCATCATTAACAATCAGTTTGTTGGAAACAAACACTTTTGCAACAGACTTTAAAGTAGATAATCCAGGAAATACATTTACGGTATTGGAACTTCTTGAAAACGTAATACGATAGTACAATCCAGAATGATTTGCTCTTTCCTCCCATGGCAAAGTATTTACATCAAAGTACTTTAGGAAGGCAAGTTCTTCTTTGTTTTTATTCTGTATGCTGATATCAAAGCTAAACAATGCTTTGTTCTTTTTAACTGCATAAAACGAATCTACCCCATTTACTTTTACCAATCCAGTACTCTTATCTACATCTACTTCCTGAGCAGACACCATCATTGTTACACATATAAATGAAAGTGTAAATAGTCCCTTAATCATGTTATAATTTTTTACAATATTAATATCAATCTTATTAATAATTCAATTTATAGTAATTTAGGTGTATTGAACTTAAATCAATCCCAAACCTAATTTATACAAAAGGAGTAAGCCTCTAATAGTAAGAATTTAATAATATTCATAGGTAGTCTTTTCATAACTACCGCCAAAGATTACGATGCTGGTTATTACCCTACCCAAAGAATCTAAGGTAGGTGTTATACTGTAGTTTTCCTGATAACCAGGACTACTACCAGATACATAAGAAGGTAGATAAGAACACCTTGAAAAAGGTACGTAATTTAAGAAAACACCCAGATCATTCTGGTAGTCCGATTTCCATAATGAAAAATTATTTATATAACTAAATGGATTCACCACATTGGACATAACATATTGAATACTCCTGTTACCATTCATCTGCTCTCTGATTAGAACATTGTTACTGAATATTAAAGTGTCATAATCATACCAGCCATCATTCTTTTCTATTAAACCATTTGGAGTATATACCATGCTGGTTGTTTTATTATTAGAATGAGTTGGATTTAAGGTAGAATCAAGTATCAATCTATTGCTGGCATCATATTTAAGCAGGTGGTTTATATAATCCA
>CANFLJ010000156.1 GCA_947447815.1 Chitinophagaceae bacterium
ATTTTCATCTATAACAACCATGATAAGAGTAGCCATTTTTGCATCAGGAAAGGGTTCAAATGCCCTACAAATCATCCGTCATTTTGAGGGTAAAGAAGCAGTAAAAATAGCCTTGATTGTTTCCAGCAAAAAGGATGCAGGAGTGTTAGAAATAGCAAAAGACCATCAGATTCCAGCAATTACTCTTGATAAAAATACATTTCTTTATACCGATGAATACGTTGTTTTTCTACAAAAAGAAAATATCGATTTTATTGTTTTGGCAGGTTTTTTATGGAAGGTTCCTGCCAATCTTATAAAAGCTTACCCTCAGAAAATAATTAATATCCACCCTGCTTTATTACCTAAATATGGAGGCAAGGGCATGTACGGACATTTTGTACATGAGGCCGTAATTAATGCTAAAGAAACTCAAAGTGGTATTACCATTCACTATGTAGATGAATTGTACGATCATGGGGCACAGATATTTCAGGCTTTTTGCGATATTACAGAGCAGGACACCCCCGATTCTTTGGCAGAAAAAATTCATGTATTAGAACATACCCATTTCCCATCTGTAATAGAAAAAGTGCTTTTAGCTAATTAATTTATTGTTTCAAAAGATAGAAAATTATCAGAATAAGGCAATCTCCCTATCTTTCACCCCGCAAATGTTTACATGAAAAAAAATAGATTTACACTCTTCATACTGCTTGCTATGTTTCTGGGCATGGGCGTTGGGTACCTTATTCACGAACATCAGTCGGCAGAATTTATCAACAATTTTGCTCCCAAAATAAAATTGCTGGGTACTGCCTTTATCCGTTTGGTACAAATGATTATTGCACCACTTGTTTTTTCTACTCTGGTGGTGGGCATCGCTAAGCTGGGCAATCTTTCTACGGTAGGCCGTGTAGGTGGCAAGGCCATGCTATGGTTTGTAAGTGCTTCCCTTATTTCTTTATTATTAGGAATGGTTTTGGTAAATTATTTTCAGCCAGGAGCCGCTATCGATTTATCAAAAGCCGATACTGCCAGTCTTAAAAAAGTAATGGAGAATACACAGGAGTTTTCGTTAGAACATTTTGTAGTACATGTGGTGCCAAAGAGTGTATTTGAAGCCATGGCCAACAACGAAATATTGCAACTGGTTATTTTCTCGGTCTTCTTTGGTGTAGCCGCGGCTGCAGTGGGCGATATTGCAAAGCCTGTTATAAAAGCGCTGGATGCTTTCTCGCACATTATTCTTAAGATGGTTACCTACATCATGAACTTTGCTCCTCTTGGCGTATTTGGAGCTTTGTGTGCAGTAGTATCCGAAAAAGGGCTGGGCATATTTGTTTTTTATAAGTCTTATTATCTTTCCTTTTTGTGTGGCATATTTATTTTATGGTTGCTATTACTGGGCGTAGGATATCTTTTTCTGAAAAACAGACTGCCTGTTTTATTAAGAAGAATTGCTAGTCCGATATTAATAGCCTTAACTACTACTACCAGTGAAGCTGTTTTTCCTAAATTAACCGAGGAACTGGAACGTTTTGGTTGCGACAATAAAGTAGTGTCGTTTATCCTGCCATTAGGTTATTCTTTTAATCTGGATGGAAGCATGATGTACATGACTTTTGCCAGCATTGCCATAGCGCAGGCATACCATATACATTTACCTATTGCTACACAGCTAACTATGCTGCTGGTATTAATGCTTACCAGTAAGGGTGTGGCAGGCGTACCAAGAGCTTCTTTAATAGTAGTGTTGGCAACTTGTAGCATGTTTGGCATTCCACCAGAAGGAATTGCCTTAATATTGCCGATAGATCACTTCTGCGATATGTTCAGAACAGCCACCAATGTATTGGGCAATGCCCTGGCTACCTGTGCAGTAAGTAAGTGGGAAGGTGCATTGAAAAACGAATAATTATTAGAACATTTTTTATGATAAGTACTTTGCTGATGAGTTTTAACTGGCACGATTTAATAGATCCTGTATTCTACATTAATCATGGTGGATTATGGGTATTACTGTTTATCATTTTTGCCGAAACCGGATTATTTATTGGTTTCTTTTTGCCGGGTGATAGTCTCTTGTTTGTAGCAGGCATTTATAGCGATCAATTAATTCGTTATACTGGTACTCCTTTTATCAATATGATTATATTGATTGCCTTTATCAGTATTGCAGGTATTCTGGGGAATAGCTTTGGATATGGCTTTGGCAAAAAAGTAGGCCCGAGCATTTACCACTGGAAAGAAAACTTTATATTCAAACATCATCATCTTGAACAAGCACATGAGTTCTACGAGAAGCATGGTGTACTGGCCATTGTATTTGCCCGTTTTATTCCTATTGTAAGAACTTTTGCCCCTATCGTTGCGGGCATTGTAAAGATGGATAAACAAAAGTTTACCGTAAACAATATTGTAGGCTGTATTTGCTGGGCTACCTCTATGGTTGCTGGCGGGCATTACCTATACCGTTTCTTTAAGAATCACTACAACTTTGATTTGACCAAACACCTAGAAGTAATTGTGCTGGGTATCATTTTTGTAACTACAGCACCGGTGATTTTTAAAATAGTTTTCCGTAAAAAGAAGACTGCTGCCTAATTTTTTTATTGAAAACAGAAAGGGATTTAATACACTTTCTGATAGTAACATACATAAACAATTAACATGAGTATTGCGGACAAATTGTTCAATTTAAAGAACGAGAAGAGCGCTGCCAACCTGAAAGCAGGCGAAGAATTTCTGGCGGCAAACAAACAAAAAGAAGGCGTAGTAGCTTTGGAAAGCGGACTACAGTACGAAGTAATTACGATGGGCGAAGGAAATAAGCCAACTGCCAACCACAGCGTTACCTGCCACTATCACGGCACCACTATTGAGGGGGTGATTTTTGATAGCAGTGTACAAAGAGGCACTCCTGCTACCTTTCCATTGAAGGCAGTGATTAAAGGATGGACCGAAGGCTTACAATTAATGCCTACCGGTAGCAAATGGCGTTTCTTTATTCCACCACATTTAGCTTATGGCGACAGACATATCAGTTCTGCTATAGGACCAAATAGTACCTTGATATTTGAAGTAGAATTAATCAGTTTCTCTTAAATTTTATTTAAGATATAAAAAGCCACTTAGGTATATAAATCCTGAGTGGCTTTTTGTTTGTACTATACTTGCTATTGAAAGTCAAAGAAAGAATACTGAATATATATGCTATTACTATTAACTTTGACTAAAATAATTTTATGTTAGCTGTAAAAGGAATATACGAAAATGGACTTGTGAGGTTGGAAAAAGAACTTCCCATTAAAGAGCCTTTGAAAGTAATTGTAACATTTTTAGAGTATCCTGACAACCAGGTTAGCGAAAAGCTATCTTTCAATAATTTTTCCTTTTTATCTGCCAGAAAAAAGTCTGAAAGCTATAAGGGTTCATTATCCGATGCTGTTATTGAAGAAAGAAAGTCTGCTTTATGAAACTATTTTTAGATACTTCCTCTTTAGTAAAATTATACCATACCGAAACAGGAACAGAAGAGCTTGATAAAATTTTAGCGTCTGGTTCTCTTGATGAAATATTCTTATCTTATATAACCATTATTGAATTTAATTCTGCATTATATAAAAAAGTCAGAACAAAAGAATTATCAAAAGATATAGCGGAAGAAATACTACAATCATTTAGTAATGATTACTCAAATTACACTTTTATCGCTGTAAATTATCATATTATTTTTCAAGCAATGGATATGGTTGTTAAGTATGCCAATAAAGGCTTAAGAACATTAGATTCCATTCAATTGGCATCCATTCTGTCTGTAAAGGATACAATTGATTTTGCAATATCTGCCGACAATCTTCTTAATTCAATTATAATAGAGGAAGGAATTAAAACTGCTTAATGTTAATACCCCATTAGAACACTTTATTAGGGCAATAATTACGGTAATTAATGGAGTTTTCTTTATGAATTTGTCAATTGAAGAGATTTATTTACACATGATATCATATATATGGCGACAGACATATCAGTTCTGCTATAGGACCAAATAGTACCTTGATATTTGAAGTAGAATTAATTAGCTTTAATTAAGATAATTGGAATAAATTACAAAGCCACTTAGAATGCAGTTTTCTAAGTGGCTTTTTTAGTTATTTGATGTAAATTAAAAGCTCTAACCTATTTAGATTATTTAAAATACTCATACTGATATTTATAAACGTTTTTAAATTCATTGAATAATGGCTGAGAATATTGACTTGAAACACCATCTCTATATGTGCATACTATATTACTTATCAATCCATAATCATTATAATAATATAATTGAAAACTCACATATTTAAATCCTCCAGAATTCTCTGTTACATTTTTAACAACTTTAGAATTTCTGTATGTCTTCAACTCTGTTTTAAACAATGATTTACCAGTCCCTGTAAATTCGTTCATATCACACAATAGTCCATTTTTTATGAATGAACTATCAAAAACAGTATACCGACTTTCGAACCTATAAAGTGTATCCCAAATCCTAACTATTTCATTCTCAATTGAAGAATTTCGATACATTCCTCTTTTAATATTCTCAAACTTTTCATATTCATTAAATCTATAAATAACTGGTTCAGATTGTGTAGGAATATATTTTAATATTTCATACTCTTTTAAGTAATATTTATAATGGTCTTTATACGTTATCGAGCAGTTATTTTTATAATACTCTTCGTTTGAATCATAATATTTTATTTTATAAATATTTTTTGAGATTGAATCTAAATAGGAGTAAATATTTAAACGTCCAGAGTGTTTAACATAACATCTTGAATTCTCATTTATTTCTGGCTCAAACTCAATTAACAATCTTCCCTTATTATCATATTCATAGTATGTTGTATCTGTATAATAAAGAGAATCTCTATCATGAATAGTTTCAATTTTAGATTTCAATAAAGTGTCAATATAATTGTAAATAGATACTTTATTTAAATTAATAAAAATAGTAGACGGTTCGATAGACTTAACTATCAATCCATATTTATTATATTCTATATAAGAAGAAATACTATCGCTTTGATTGGCTTTAATCCTAACATATCTCACCTTATTCTTTAGTATAGTAGCCCTATCATTCTCCTGAGAAAAACAGGAAAGTGATAATGAAAAAAGAAGTAGCATTAAAATAAGTTTCATATCAACAATATTTTAATTAGTTCTCCATGCATTCAAATTAATTGAACCAAAATATTTGGTAGTACTATCAATTTGTAAAGGTTCGGAAAGATAGAGTCTGTAAGAAACATTTTCTTTCTTCCAGGTTAGTCCTTTATTGGAATGGGGTATAGGTGTTTTGCCATCTTTTTTAAACATTCTGCTGGGATGGTCATAAGTAGTAGAAGGAAGTTTCAACTG
>CANFLJ010000157.1 GCA_947447815.1 Chitinophagaceae bacterium
AAACCCTTAAAGCTTAGAAACAATCTTACTATAAATAATGCTTTTCGTCAACTAAATAACTTAAACAAAAGCGTACTTGGTGATTACCATATAAACCTATATCAAAGTAAATTGTTATGCGTGTTACTTATACTGGATAGTAACTTCCTAACAAGGGGACTTTTCAGAGTATTTAAAAAAATTTACAATAAGCCTATTTATAAGTAATAGCTTGGTACAAACAAGTCAGCTGTGCTTTATACATTTTCCATATTTAGCTTTCTTTTCCATTTAAAAAGCAGCTTTCCTATAGATGATTGTAACAGAATATGCAACATCTTTAATCTAAACTGCCAAAGTCTGCATTTCAGTGAATAACCGAAATTAGATTCATACACTACAATGTTTTCTTTTAAGGATTCTAGATAATTATTAGAGCTTACTCCCGTATCGTCAAATACAGCTATTGTTTTATTAATAAAAAAATAGGGAGCATTAGCTATCCTGCACATCATATCGTAATCCATCGCTATTTTATAGGTTTTATATTCCCCAACTTTATTGTAAAGTTCTTTTTTTACAAACCATGTAGGATGAGACACACTTCTCATACCCTTATATACTTTCGATGCTTCAAATGGTTTACCAATTTCAATCCATTCCCCACTCCTTTTCAATTTAATTTTACCACTTACCCATTGAACTTCTTTATTAATTTCAAATATATTTTTCAAAGATTCCAGGACATCTTTTGAAGCATAAATATCTCCTGAATTTAATATATGAACAACCTCACCATTGCTTTTAGCGATACCCTTATTAAAGGCATCGGCTATCCCTTTGTCCCTTTCATTAATCCACTTCCTATAAGCAGGCTGAGGAGCACCATCAATCCATTCTGCGATTTCAGCATTACTGGATCCATTAATAATCCAGTGCTCAAATGGTAAATTGGTTTGAGCATCAACTGACTTGCAGGTTTTAATCAAATCCTCCAGATTATTAAAACAAATTGTAACAATAGAAATAGTGAGCATAAATTAATCAGTCTTATTATACTAAAAATGCGCTCAAATGTAATTTAGTTTAATACAAGTAGTATGATTTCTACTGGCATAAACATCTTAAATAATCAAAATAGTTAATTTACCGATAGTTTTTTTGGTCAATCAATTAAATACTTTAAAATTTGTAATACAAACCACTTCAATCTTGAAAAAAAAGCATTTAATATTATCCATCCTTCTAATTATATTCTGTCATAGTATTTCCGTTGGACAAATTAATCTCACGAAAGGATTGATTGCATACTACCCATTTTCAGGAAATGCAAATGATCTTAGTGGAAATAATATAAATGGTACAACAAGCTCTGTTACGCTTACTACAGATATGAGTGGAGTTGCAAATAGTGCTTATTCCTTCAATGGGACTAATTCGTTTATATCCCTTCCTTTCTCCAGTCTTTATGACTTCGCTCCTACCGATTCCTTTTCTTTATCAGTTTGGGTGTTGCCCGACGTAAATATGAATTGGGCAGCTGAAGCATTAGTAGTTAAGTCACCATTCAATTCAAATTATCAGTTCTCCAAATGGAATTATGGTCTCTATATGATTAATAACGTGGCTATGACTGGATGGGCCAATAATAATATTGTTAATGGCACCACACCAATGAATAATAACCAATGCTGGTATAATGAAGTGGTTACTTATAAAAATGGCGAATGGCATTTGTATCTAAACGGTATACAAGAGGCGCAAGACTTAAGTAAAACCCATTTCATCATTCAGGATGGATCTTCATCCTCCATAACTTTTGGTAAAAAAGGATTAGCAGATGGTGACTTTTTTAAAGGTAAAATGGATGAAGTACGAATTTACAACAGACCGCTGAGTGCAGCAGAAGTAAAAGCTTTATATATTCACAATTCTACTTCTACCAACAACGACACCACCATTTGTGCTGGCAATTCTTTACCGTTAATCGCATCAGGAGCTATCAGTTATTCATGGTTACCCACAGTAGGATTGTCAAATCCCAATATTCCCAACCCAATCGCAACACCTTCCTCTACCACACAATATATTGTAACAGGGACTAGTATAAATGGTTGTATATCAAAAGATACGGTAATTATTTCTGTAAACACTAGCTGTAATGTATTAGCTTCATTTACTGCTCCAGATACAATTTGTGTTAACAGCCCAGTTTCTATTGCAAACAATTCAATAGGCGCTTCCAGTAATTATTGGAGTTTCTGCTCAGCAAATCTCAATCAAACGCCTCAAGCTTTTAACCTTGGTAGTTTAGGAAACAAAATTTCAATGCCAGTCTTCATAGATTACGTTCTAGTTAATGGTAATTATTATGGATTCCTAATTGATTATTATCCAGGTGAGTTATTAAGACTGGATTTTGGAAATAGCTTATTAAATACCCCTACCGCTACTAGTTTGGGTAATTTTAGCGGTATCATCCCTCCTTCTGGTACTGGCCCTGAAGGAATTCAGATTATTCAGAATCAAGGTAAATGGTATCTGTTTATAGTTGGAGACGGTATTGCAAGTGGCGACCCGCGATTAATTATGATTGATTTCGGCTCTACAATTACTAATAATACACCTACTGCTACTAACTGGGGGGATATAGGAAATATGTCTCAACCTGTTGATTTGTTTATGTTTAATGATAATAACAGTTGGTACGGTTTTACGGTAAACTCTCTAAACAATACAATTACAAGATTTAATTTCGGTACTAATTTCAATATCTCACCAACTGGTAACAACCTGGGTAATATTGGTAATCTAAATTATCCGACTGGAGTTTATGCATTAAAAGACAATGGAAACTGGAGAGTATTTGTATGCAATGGAGCTGATTATAATACAGGAGCAAACGCAACAATAACAAGGTTAGATTTTGGAACATCTTTATTAAATAACCCGGTTGGAGTTAACCTCGGAAATCCAGGAGGATTGTTACATGAACCTAGAGATTTTACTTTAATGCAATCCTGCAATCAGTTAATTGGGTTTGCTGTAAATGGATATACCAATGATATAGTTAAATTTGATTTTAATAATAATGCGTCCTCTATCCCATCTGCTATATCTCTAGGTAACATTGGATCGCTAAATTTTCCGCATTCTATATCAAAGCTTTTTAGAGTAGGCTCCGATATCTATGGCTTCGTGCCCAATGTAAATGCAAATACAATCACCAGGTTAAAGTTTCCAGGTTGCAATAATTCAAGTATTCAGAATTCAAACCTTCAAAACCCTCCTTCTTTTAGTTATAGAACTCCAGGTACATATAATGTTAATCTGACGGTAGATGAAGGACTGCCCACGCAATCTACTTTCTGTAAACAAATAGTAGTAGTCCCTTCACCAACGCTAAACGTAACAACTAATAGCTCAATCTGTTTAGGTACATCAATACAATTAAACGCATCAGGAGCAACATCTTATTCTTGGACGCCTACAAATAATCTTAATTTTTCTACTATTTCAAATCCAGTTGCTAGCCCAACTGCTACAACAAAATATTATGTTACTGGAAAATCTTATGGTTGTTCTTCAACCGATTCCCTCACCATCACAGTTAACAATTGCAACACTGGTCTTATCTATAATAACGATACCACAATTTGTCCTGGAAAATCGGTGAACCTCTCATCGTATGTTGCCAATGCTATCAGCTATCAATGGTCGCCTTCTATAGGCCTTTCCAGTTCAACTATTTCCAATCCAGTAGCAACTCCAACCACCACTACTACATATTCTGTCTATTCTTTTGTACCGCAGAAAAATAACCTTATAGTGAATGGAGATTTTTCTGCTGGCAACACAGGTTTCTCCAGTACTTACACCAATGTTACAGGATATAATTCCCTTTATCCTGAAGCCACCTATGCTATTTCACTGGATCCTAACAACGAGCACATGAATGCTTATTCATTTCCCGACCATACTACTGGTACTGGCTATATGATGGCCATAAACGGCTCCTCCACTCCTTCCGACTTCTGGTGTCAGACTATAAACGTTACTCCCAATACGCATTATATATTTTCAGCTTGGTTTGCCAACTGGTCGCCTGATACTGTCAATGATTTACCGGCAATTCAATTTAAAATCAATGGTATTTTATTAGGCAATTTAAACAATTTCCCGCCTAGCAAAGCAAGATGGGTGCAGTTTTATACCACTTGGTATAGTGGTGCTAATACCAGTATCAATTTATGTATTAACGATCAGCAGACAGCATTATCTGGAAACGATTTCACTATGGATGATGTTTTTTTCGCTAAACTTGATTCACTATCCGACTCCGTTAAAATAAATGTTTTGCCCCCTCCATATACCAAAAAGGATTCTTCCTTCGGTTGTAATGCCGTTACTTACAAAGGAATCAACTATACTTCCAATACTATTGTTACAGATACTATCAGAAACCGTAATGGTTGCGATAGCATCTATCATGATAAAAGTATTATCATCTATCCAAAACCTTTCAACGTAGTCGACTCTATTACTAACTGTAATAGCATTATTTACAATGGTATTACTTATTTAAACAATACTATCGTCATGGATACAATCAAGTCGATTGCTGGTTGCGATAGCATTGTTAGAATTCATAACTTGATTATCAAAAAAAGTAACCCGTTATTCGTGTTGATGCCTGAAATAAAAGGTTGTATCAATGTACTTTTTAATGGCACAAATTATAGTAGTTCTACCATCCTTAAAGATACCATCAAAGCCTACTTAGGTTGCGATAGTATTATTCATCTTCAAAATATAATTGTCTATCCTGCTGCAGTAGTAAAAGAAGATACTCTTTCAGGTTGCGGCACGGTTACTTACAAAGGAACGGCTTACAATACAAGTACTATTTTAAGTAACATTACGCCCAATAATTTTGGTTGCGATAGTATCATTTTCAAACACCATATAATTGTTTATCCGCAAAGTCCAGTTTCTATTAATGCATCACCTGTTACTGGTTGCAAAAAGGTTGTTTATAATGGCATCACTTATAATACCAGTGCTACCATTTTAGATACCGTAAAAAGCATCCACGGTTGCGATAGTATTTACCGCTCTACTGCTATCAACGTATTCCCTTCTCCTACTCTTTTTGTAAAAGATACAACCATCTGTTATGGTGACTATGCTACTTTAAATGCAGTTAGTAATGGTACCATCAAATGGTTGGGCTATACCAGTGGCGTAAATCCTTTAGTGGTCAATCCGTCCAACGATAACGACTATTATGCAACCGCTACAAGCCCCAATGGATGCAACGATACAATGAAGGCTACCGTTGTTGTAGAACATTTACAGATTACCTTAAATGCTTCTTCCAATCCAGT
>CANFLJ010000158.1 GCA_947447815.1 Chitinophagaceae bacterium
AAAGGGCTTCAAGCACTTGTAGGCAAATAAAATGCTGCTTAGAAAATATTTAATAGATATTTGCTACACTTGCAAATTGTAAGTTTTTATCGCATGATGCTACTTCGCCATACAAAGTTTCTAAAAACTGTTTTCCTCCACAGCATCACTGCTTTCGGTGGTCCGCAGGGGCATTATGGTATGATGCTCAAGACTTTTGTACAAAAAAGAAGGGATATTACCGAAGAAGAGCTGGTAGATTATGTTAGTTTTTGCAACATGCTGCCTGGGGCATCTTCTACTCAGACACTTACCCTTATTGGTTACAAAAGGGGAGGAGTTCCATTGGCTTTGCTTACTTTACTCATCTGGATTTTGCCTGCCTGTACTATTATGGCAGCCATCTCTTTTGTACTGGATTATTTTGATGACCGCAATATGCAGTTCAATCTTTTTAGTCTAATTCAACCCATGGCTATTGGCTTTTTGTTGTTTTCTACTACCCGGTTGTACAAAATATCGGTTACCAATACCATTACCACTATTATTACTATTGCCGCAGCGTTCTGTACGGTATTATTGTTTAAATCTCCCTGGGTATTTCCTATTCTGATTGTTTGTGGTGGTATAGCTACCAATTTCAGTAAGAAAAGGATTCCGCAGAAGGAACCCGTTACCAAAAAGATTAACTGGAATAACATCCTTGTTTTTCTCCTGTTATTTGCTGTTGCAGGGTATTTGTCCGAGTCTGCTACCCGCTACAACTGGAAGTATAAAAAGGAGCTCAATTTATTCGAGAATAATTATCGTTTTGGTAGTCTGGTATTTGGTGGTGGCGATGTACTCTTGCCCATGATGTACGAACAGTATGTAGTACGTCCGGAATCGCCTCGTATCAAGGAAACTAAAAGAGAAGTATTACAAATTAAGAAGACCGATTTTCTTACTGGAGTTGGAATATTAAGGGCTATACCTGGTCCGGTATTCTCGGTAGGGGCTTTTACGGGAGGGATGGTGATGCGGCAGGAAAATTCTCCGGCTTTACAATTGATGGGTTGTGTGCTAGGGGCTATAGGAATCTTTTTGCCTAGTGCATTGCTGGTATTATTCTTTTTTCCACTCTGGAATAATCTTAAGAAGTATGCCGTAGTCTATCGATCCCTCGAAGGGATTAATGCCAGTATTGTTGGCGTGATGGCAGGTGCTACTTTTTATCTTTCAATGGATATTGTTATAAACGCCAATGTCGCCGATTCTATTATTAAGATATCGGCTATCATTTCTTCCTTCTTATTATTGCGTTACACCAAAATATTCTCTCCGGTACTGGTATTATTATTTCTTGCTTTAGGGCTTATGTTGTAATTATTATTAATGAAATGTAGAACAGAAGTTATTTGTTCTGTCTATATCCTTTTTCATTTTGGAGGCTATTTTCAAACTATTTTTGTATCTATAAATTTTGCAGGTAAAATGAAACTAATACGATTTGGAGCATTTAATAAAGAGCAACCTGGGGTTTGTATTGATGGCGTAAACTATGATGTAAGTGAATACGTAAAAGACTACGATGAAGCCTTTTTTAGGGAGGATGGTTTAACCAGTTTGTCTTCAGTATTAAAAACAGACATTAAAAAGCTTCCAATTGTTGAAAAGGGTACCAGGATTGGATCGCCAGTTGCAAGGCCTTCCAAGATTGTTTGTATAGGGATGAACTACGCAGACCATGCCAGAGAGATTAATATTCCTGTTCCTGCCGAGCCGGTATTATTTATGAAAGCAACTACTGCTTTAAATGGTCCTTTTGATTCAATTATATTGCCTAAAGATTCCGTAAAAACGGATTGGGAAATAGAGTTGGCCGTTGTTATAGGTAAGGAAGCCTCCTATATAAAGGAAGAGGATGCCATGAATTATGTGGCGGGATATGCTATTCTGAATGATGTGAGTGAAAGGGAATATCAACTGGAAAGAGGAGGTACCTGGGATAAAGGAAAAGGCTGTAATACTTTTGCGCCAATGGGGCCATGGCTGGTAACTAAAGAAGAGATAAATAACCCACATGAGCTAAGATTATGGTTAACCCTGAATGGACAGTCTATGCAGGACAGTAATACCAGTAACCTGATATTCAACATTCCTTTTCTGATAGCGTATATAAGCCGTTTTATGACGCTTTTGCCGGGCGATATAGTAAGTACGGGTACGCCTGCTGGAGTTGGTACAGGCAGAAATCCAAAAGTGTTTTTAAAAGAGGGCGATTGTTTGGAAATGGAGATAGAAGGACTTGGAACTAGTATGCAGGTAGTGAAGGGGTATGGGAATAATGCAGAAGGCTTAATTCAGAACGCTTAATGCAATTGCGAACGCTTGCTATAAATAAAAATTCAATAAATTTCAAATTAAGTGATTAAAAGCACCTTTTAGAGGCACACATAGGAGGAATTAATTCTATTCCCGTTGTTGTAATTTGTTATAGATAATATAGCGGTGGTTATTTTTAATTATCTGTCATCCAAAAATACTGTAGTTAGTGTATTTTTTACTTCATTTTGAAGCTAATGGAAAATAGATAGACTTCAGATAGCTATTCAACTACTTCCGTAAACATTGCACGGAAGACTTTTAATAGTTCAACTACTTCCGTAAACATTGCACGGAAGGCTTTTAATAGTTCAACTACTTCCGTAAACATTGCATGGAAGGTTTTTAATAGTTCAACTACTTCCGTAAACATTGCGCGGAAGGTTTTTAATAGTTCAACTACTTCCGTAAACATTGCACGGAACGTTTTTTATGGTTCAACTACTTCCGTAAACATTTCAAAGAGTCACTTTTTTGTTCCTATCTCCTTACACTAAAAATCCAATCCCAGCGAGAAGTACGCTATTGGACAACCCTGGAAGATTCCTTTCATAGGCCACCCAAGATCAAATTTCATAAAGTATCCTAGCAAGGTACTACGTACACCAAAGCCGTAGCCCCCGGCAAATGGACCAAGGCCGCCAGCATCAAGGGTTACTACCACCGGATTATCGTTTATATAGGTTTCCTGTGGTCTTTGTATACCATTATAATTGCCGTTCCATGCGGTACCTAAATCTACAAACTGTACCAGTTGAAAGTTTCTTAAAAAGGCGTTGTTGATAGGCGTATTTAAAATAGTAGATAAGATAGGTAATCTGAATTCGCTGTTCAACACTACGGCATTATTTCCATTGGCAATATTCTGATTGTAGCCTCTCATATTTACTGCAAGAGCCTGATAGGCATAAGTGGCATCATCTGCCGGACGGTTTATATTATTGAACTGCGGATTGTACCATCCATCGGCACCACCCAGAAAATAAACTATCTTTTGTGTACCCCAGCTAAAGTCGGCAGAAGCACGTCCTGCCCATATAAAGTTGCGGTATATCTTGATGGAATTTCTATAGTCCACACCCAGGTTGAAAGTAAATTTCTTTTCTTTCAGCGCATTTGCATCGGCTGGTACATCTGCGTCAAAATATATTTTGTATTTCACGCCATGCCATAGGTTCTGAGCAAGGTTTAAAGAATTGTCGTGCACATACTCAAAGTGGCTCATAATAAATTTGAGGTTCACACTTTTCAACGGCAGAAACTCCTGTACTGGAACTGGTTGTCCACCAGCATATACAAAAGGTTTTCTAACGATATTATCGCTACGATAAGCAACCGTACCGCGTATGCTGGCTACCTCGCTAAAAGGATAAGTTGCATTTAACTGAAAAATATTGGTATATAATCGGTCGGCTATCTGATAAGTATTTCCTGTATTATCGTAAGCAATGGCATAAGGAGACTGGTAATCGCTTTGGGTACTTCTATAATAAGTAAAACCATAATCCAGCCGGCGTCGGTAATTCTGATAACTTACGTAGTATACTCCATCATTAAAGCTCAGACTGAAGTTGAGCGGATTGAATGCAAAGCGATAGCCTCCAGTTATTTTACAATCTTCAAACAGTTCGCTGGTACCTAGCTTCACGTTGAAATTCATGTCGCTTCCATTGTCTGGAATAATGGGTCCAAAGCCTCCCTGATAAGCTTGAAATCTATTGACTAATACAGTATTACTAAAGCCAGACATAACATAGTCGGCAGTAAATTTTCTTTTATAATTATACAATTTTGTTTTGTCCAGAATGCTCTGTGCCGTTTCTTTATTGTCTGTTTTAGGCACCTTGAGTTCGGGCATTTCATCGGCAAACTCGTTCTGGAAAATGATGGTTGATTTTTTAGTAGTATCCTTTCCTTTCTGCTGATAGCTTGTAGCATTTCCTGCGGCAATTTTTTCTTCTTCCAGTACTCTCTTCATGTACTCGGTAGGCTTTACATTTACGTTGCGTTTGTTTAATGCGTCTTCGTTTACTTTTATCTTGTACAGCATCTTAAAATCGCCATCTCTGCGAGTTTCACTCACCTGTCCGTTGTTGCCTGCAATCCTTGTTTCCAATAGTGAAGACTGATAATTGGTAATAGGGAAAGTGTAGGTAGAATCCTTGAAAACCTGAAAATAACGAATGCTATCGGGCTCGTCTTTTTTCCATGCTTTTAAAGTAGAATCCAGTTCTTTTTTTGTAGGATTATGCAGCATTTCATCGCCAATATGTATTAAGGTATCCAACCCGTTTCTGTGGGTAGAAAAGAAGCCTGCCCAACGGTTGGAAATACCGGTTTCATCGGATACAAAAGTGAAGTGATTGGTATTGTATTGCATAGGAAACATTGCGTTGCCATGCTTTACATTGGTTAATTGCGCTATTTGTTTTACGCTCGATTTGTTCAGCACATCTACTATATACACATTAAAATGGTACTTGGAAGGTAACATCGTATCATCATTGGAAGCATTATTTCCTGGTCTGTTGGAGGAGAAAATAATACCCGAACGATTGGGGAAGGAAACGAAAGTAGGGTTCAGATCATCGTATACATCATTAGTTATCTGCTCTACCTGTTCTTCCTGAATTTTGTATGTAAAGATATCGGAGTGACCATTTTTTACTGCACTCAGTATCAGCGAATTGGCGTCTAGCATAAAGCTTGCATCCAATATCTGATCGAACCCGGTAAGCTCTTGTTTTACTGTTTTATAATTCTCAATAATATCGTATACAAACATTTTTATCTTACCCGATTCCCAGTAGATCACCAGTAGCTTAGTGCCTTTGCCATCCCAGGCAATGATTGGGTAGTTGGGGTTTACCTGATTTTGTTTCATTTTAATACCACTGGTAAGAAGTACCTTGGTATCGTAGAAGTTCTCGATATATTTTACGCTGTATTTTCCTTGCTTATATTCTACTACTGCATAATTATTGTTGCGTGG
>CANFLJ010000159.1 GCA_947447815.1 Chitinophagaceae bacterium
CTCTTCTTTGCCGTCTGACTATATAAACCAATCGTCAGCAATAGGGTAGTGGCAGCTAATAATAATTTTTTCATATTATTTCTTACTGATATTTATCTTGCTCAGTGGCGTAATGTTGTTGATATCCTTATAATCGTACTGATACAATCCATCGGTAGCCGATACTATAGCCAACCCATTGATACAAATTACATCATATGGCTCCGCTACAGCAATGGTCTTTATTAAAGAAAGACTTTTAGGATTTGTTGCATCGTACACCTTCAGTCCATCATCGCAAACAAACAGATGATTATTGTCTTTGCCCAGCCCCATTGGTTTGGTCATATTATATTTTTTAATCAATATCGGATTCTGCAGATTATTTACATCTACCACATCCAGTTCATTATCGGTACCCACGCAGATATTGGTGCTGGCATGTAGCGTAACATATGCATAATTGCCATCGGTAATTACCGGATCGCATAGGCGTGCATGACTAAAAGAACCCGTATACGTTGGGTTGTCCGGATTGGTAATATCATAAATAAACATACCACCCTGCGTGCCGATAAACAGTTTGTCTTTGAATGGATAAATAGTTTCTATACCAGTTGCTATACAATTTCTGCCCATAGCTACCGGTAATGCAGGATTGTTTACATTAAAAGAAGACAGGTAATAGGTTTCTACGGTATACAAGCGATTGTTTACCAAAGCAAATCTGGCCATCGATCCACTGGTACTGTTGGCGGTATTACTACTGTTGTTACTAGGTTGTGCAGCACCCGAATTGGTCAACATATAATCCACCCCGTTATTATAATACCAGTAGTTGGTTACGGCGCCACCCTCTAGTGATACAGTAGTATCTCTTACGGTTAATCCAGTAACAATGTATCCACTATCGGCATAATAACCATAACTACTGCGTCTGTCCTTAAATACATCTGATATATAATTTACACGCTGTGGCTGACGCTTATTGCTGATATCAAATACAATCAAGTCGGTATAGCAATCGGCATACAGGTAATTGCCCCTTACCGATACATCCTGATTGCCCGGAATAGCAATAAAAGATTCATTTACCGGAGCGGCAGGATTGCTGTTGTTGATGATATGAATACCGCTACCTTGTTCGGTTACAAAAAGATAATTGCCTATCACGGTTATCTTTCCCGGAGTAACAATATTCTGAGCAGACTGAACGGCTATCTTGCTGCGCACATCCGTCATCGATTCTTTGATGGGTTGATACAACTTGTAATGCATGGTAGCCGTATCTTTCAAACAAGCACTAAACGTTAGCATAATGGCTACTATAGTGGTTAATACAATTCTTTGTTTCATGATGTTTATTTTGATGTGTTGAATATGTTTGTTAAACTCTTTTTGATGGTTAATCCAAAGTAATTTCCTGTAATTCCCGTCTGCTGATATTTACTGATAGGCATTATATCCTGCGAGAACTGTATGCCAGATTCCCAACCTTTAAATACCGGAAACCAGATAGCAGCATACAGCGATAGACCAACCGTGTTTACGGTAGAATAATTATTGCTGTATGCGGCATTCCAGTATTCTGCAGCCAGCCAGTTGCTGCTGATAGTTGTTTTAAACTGATAGCCAATTTCTGGTCGTAAAAGCTTTAATAGTTTGCTATTGTCATTATGCAGCTGCAAACCTTGTTGTACTAATATTTGATGCAAATTGTTGTGCACCGTTTTGCCAGAGCCAGGATAATAATAAGTAACTGCCGAATCTTTGATGGCACCAATGTGTAGGGTTCTTTCCACAAAACTATATTGCAATTGGGTAATAAGGGATACCTTTTTATTCAATTCATAAGCAAAGCCAGCACCCAGAGAAAGATAGTATCCTTTTGCTTCAAACGGATTATTATTCATTGCGGTAATACCCGTCTGGTCCCATCCTGGCGAACTGGTGTTTGCTAATGCCATTCCCTCTGTACTGGTTGTACTTGTGTAGTTTGCTCCGCCTCCCGCAATCAGCAGAAAAGGCTGTAGTTTCTTTTTCGTTTTATGATCCTTAGCAACATTCTTTGTAGTGTCCGCTTTTTTAGCAGTATCCTTCTTCGCTACTGCAATAATAGAATCTTTCTTTTCCGCAACGGTATCCGCTTTTGCAGTATGCTCTTCCTGTTTAGGTTCTGCAACTACCTTAGCAATACTGATAACGTCTTGTTGCTCTACCGGATCTAATTGTTTCAGAATAGGTTTTTGGAGAATGTCCTGCTTACTTTCTGTATGAGTTGTCTCTACAATAGGTGCAGCAGAAGATTGTGCCGATGGTGCTTGAATAGACAAGGTTGTTTTCCCGGTAATATTCTGTTCCTCAGCAAATTGTTTCTTTAAAGGTTGTTCTGTAGCGGCAGCTGTTGTAGAAGTGTTCGTTATGTTGTTATTGTTCAATGGTTGCTTACCAGTATAAGTATTATTGTTGTGTTGTTGAGCTGTTTGTGTAATAGTATCAGTTGTAGTTACTTTAGGTTCAATAGCCAAAGAGGCTGCTTTCTTTTCGTTGCCTCCTTTCTTTAATCCAATAGTATCCATTAAAAAGAAAGGCATAATAAGGCATGCCACCAATGGCAGTATCCACCAGAAAACAATCAATCTTCTTTTCTTTTTCTTATTAATAGCGGCATCCACCGATTCCCAGATTTCAGCAGCGGGCTCCAGCTTAAATGCTGCTGCTTTTTGCTGTATCAAGTATTCAAAATTCTCTTTCATTTAATTTTCTTTAATCCCTCACCCAATTTTAATATTGTTCATCCTTTTCTCTTCTTCCTGTATCATCTGTATCAATAAACTCCTTGCCCTGCTATATTTGCTCCTCACCGTATTCACATTCAGTTGCATCATCTCCGCTATTTCGGTAGCGCTATATCCTTCTATCGCTACCAGGTTAAAGATGGTCTGGTATCCTATAGGCAACTTCCGGATGGTATCTATCAGCTCTTTTGTGTCCATTGCCAATTCGGGTTGCTCCTCCGTTACCGGATGCAGGGTAATGTCTTCCAGCATCATTTCCTTTTTATACCGCTGATGTTTTTCCAGATAAGAGAGCGCTGTATTGATCATTATCCGTCGTATCCATCCCCCCAGATTTCCCTTTTCTTTATATTGATCCAGCTTGGTAAAGACTTTTATAAATCCATCCTGCAATACATCTTCAGCATCTTCCAGACTCTTTGTATATCGATAGCAGATACCCAGCATGGTAGGGGCAAATGCTGCATAAAGCTGCTTTTGTGCATCCCGGTTTCCTTTGAGGCTCTCTTTTATCAATATTTTTTCTTCCATTCTTTACAACAATACTGACACAAGATAAATTCATTTCATTGCACTCCAAGCAAAAATATTTTTCAAGACCCTTGTATTCGGTCTATTACAGCACCGTTTCTAGTGTTATCTTTGTGTTTTAGTTTTAAGGTTATGAAATTTAAATTTCTTCTACTGATACTATTGCCATTTCTGGGATCGTCGCAGACTTATGTAAAGCCAAATCGTTTTATTATTAAAACAAACCTAGCATCACCCATGGATGCTTTTTCGTTTCCTACGGTCAATCTATCCGCCGAAACGCGTATTGGTCACAATGTTTCTCTTGCTGCCGAAGTAGGTTATCAGTTTTATGCTTTCCGCAAAATAGATACGCAATATGTTACACCACATGGTATAAAGGCTAATATGGAATTACGCTTTTACAACCTGTTTTATAAAGACATCCGAAAAGAGAATACGCTTACCGGTCCTTATCTTGGGTTTAATTTCTTTTATCGTGCCAACGAGAATAATCTTACCCTGCAGTATTACCCACACTATATGGGCAATACCAAAACAGATTGCATGTGGGCCAACAGAGTGGTATGGGGCTCCAACGTAGTATTGGGATATCAGGGCAGCTTATCGGGTTGTGTTTTTGTAGATGCTTATGTTGGTCTTGGAATAATGAACAGAACAAACTTAAACTACAACCGGGAGTATAACAATAACACCGACAGCCTTTTTAGGGCCGTTGATTTTAATATAGCCGAACCCATTGATAACGCTTATCTGAGGGAGCATGATGGGTGGCGTGTCAACTTCAATTTTGGCCTAAGAGTAGGCATTAAAATAAAATAAGCTACTTTCGCCGCTCACCTGTTGTAACAACAGCATAAAATAAAGTATATATGAGTACAAATCCATTTGGTAAATTTATGGATAACAGCCCCAAGGGTGCTGCCAAGAAAGAAGCTATTCGCCAGGAAAAAAAGAAGATGAAAAAGGAACTCCGTGCGGAGGGCGATAGAAGAAGAAAAGAACTCTACGAAAAAAGAATGGGTACTTACGTTAAGCCCGTTGAAGAATCAAAAGACAAGAAGGGTGCTGGATTTAAAGGAGCTGGCAAAAAGCAACTTCCATTCAATAAAAATGGTCGTCCGGTTGTTACCATCGAAAAAAGAGAAGCTGCCAATGCTGCTCAGGTAATGCCATTGAACAAATTCCTTGCACACTCTGGTGTTTGTGGTAGAAGAGAAGCTGCCGACATTATCAAACTGGGTAATGTAATGGTAGATAACGTGGTTATTACAGAGCCGGGCTTCAAGGTTACGGGTAAAGAAGTAGTAAAATATCATGGCAAAACCCTGTTCAGTCAAAAGAACATGGTGTACATACTGCTGAATAAACCAAAAGATTTCATTACTACCGCCAAAGATCCTCAGGGTCGCAAAACGGTATTCGAATTAATAAAAGGGGCAACGCCTGAAAGAGTTTTCTCTGTAGGTCGTCTGGATAGAAACACAACAGGTGTTCTGT
Organism: Chitinophagaceae bacterium; assembly: GCA_947447815.1. Lineage (GTDB taxonomy): Bacteria > Bacteroidota > Bacteroidia > Chitinophagales > Chitinophagaceae > CANFLJ01. The sequence goes on from CANFLJ010000159.1 coordinate 4,809, forward strand.
TATTGACCAATGACGGTGAATTAACCCAAAAACTTACACATCCTTCTTTTGAAGTAAAGAAGATATACGAGGTAAAACTGGATAAACCATTATTGAAAGCAGATGCTGAAGCTATTTCTGCAGGCATCACGCTGGAAGATGGTCCTGTACACGTAGATAGTATTGGGTACGTAGATCCTAAAGATAAATCAGTAATCGGTATTGAAATACATAGTGGCAGAAACCGTATCGTTCGACGTATATTCGAGCATATGGGTTACGATGTTAAGGGTCTTGACAGAGTAATGTTTGGTAATCTTACCAAAAAGAACGTAGAAAGAAGTCACTGGCGCTTTCTGAATGATAAAGAAGTAAGATTGCTGAAGTTTATGAACCAGAGCTATGTAAGAAAAACGAAAGAAAAACATGTTGACTAAGTACTTCGATATACTGGAAGATAATCCACACTTTATTGCTATCAACAAACCTGC
>CANFLJ010000160.1 GCA_947447815.1 Chitinophagaceae bacterium
CCGCAACCACAGCAATTGTATAACCAGTATTACTGTTTAATATTACAGGATTAGGAAATGTGTAATTGAAAATATCACCTGGATTTACGATAGCATTACAAGTAACATTTTGTGTAGAAACAATGGTAGCACCACTCTTTATCACCATACTCAGTGGAATACTATTTATGGTAGCCGTGCCTTTGTTTTCCAGCTTTGCAGCAATCAATGTACTACCACTACAAGTAGAATCGGCAGGTGCTATAATATCATCTACAGCAATATCATTGGATGGCGCTATAATGCGTAAACTTATATCCTGCGTTTCTCCATTAGCATAAGTCCCACAGGAATGAACAGAAGCTGTATCATTGGTTTCTACCAGTACAATTCGCATGGTCATTTTAGCACCTGAAGGCAAAGCGTTTGGAGTAATAAAAGACCCACTAAATACATTATTACTTACTATAACATTGCTGGTTGCTACCAGTTCTCCAGGATCAGTATAACGACCATTGTGATTGTAATCTACATAGATTTTTACTACATTATTTGCAGCAGACGAACCTCCACAGTTTCCTAATCTTACATAGAATGGTATTGTTTGATGGGTTTCTATGTCTGCCACTTTCACCCTATTGTCGGTATATGAAGTACATCCAGCAGTATTTTTTATATGAAGGTTGCTAATAGCAATACTATCAATAGTAGCACCTGCTGTACTCAGTGGTTTGGATATACAGGCACTATCTCCATTCACCCCACTAACTACCAGAGAGAATGCCTGACTTCCTCTTTGTAGTGTTCCTCTATGGGTAACTATTACCGTATATACATTACCCGGTATAGTGGTATCAATGTCTACTCTTTCTACATTATCGAGACTATTTACTCCTTTATACGCAGCTTGTTGTGGCTGCTTAGGATTTAGTACCCATGGATAGTAGTTAATCCCATTACTTATCACTTTTACGTCCAGATCATTGATTAGTTTGGAGGTAGGATTATTTAATCTGAATGTATAGTTTATTCCAGCAGGAGCATCCGTCCAAACCAGTGTTGCTTTTACCATATCAGCACCCGAAGCTACAAAGCTGTACCTAAAAGTATCGTTGTTATTCAGGGTTGTTTCTATGATGGTATCACTATTGTATTTATTGTCAATAAAGCTAGCGGCATGCAATGTATTCATCAATCCCCAGCCATATTTATAATCCGGTCCGGCAGCGGCACCTGCTTCATCTGCAGTGTGGATTGCGACGCCTTTCAATGAAGCCGAATGGATAAATTTACCAGCATGTTTATTGCTGTATAATTCCTGTAGCAACAACAAGGAACCGGTTACAGAAGGGGCTGCCATCGAGGTACCATTAAATACTGCATAGGCATTATCTGATCCTGCAACTGTAGAAAGAACTCCTACCCCATCCGCTACCAAATCAGGCTTTATTCTTCCATCATCGGTTGGGCCCCAGCTACTAAAATTACTAACAACCGCGTCGGAGCTATTTTTATACCCATTCTGCAAACCACTCACCGCTCCTACTGTCAATATATTCTTAGCATTACCGTAAGTAGGTATTGTATTAAAACTATCATTACTACTCATCCCCGCAGTTCTGGTACCTGTTAATACCGTAGCGGAATCTGCAGGACTAAAATACTGAAAAGAACTGCCTACTGCAGGACCATTTTCAACACGACTATTACCTGAAGCTTGAACTATAAGATAGTTTGGGGCATGGTACAAAATGGAATCCCACATCTGCGCTTCTTGTCCATAAAATCCAAACTTATAATCTTCCAGAGAATCAGGATTACCATAAAAGAACCAGGTCCCCCCATTCTTCAACCAGCCTGAATTGGTTCCATAGGAATGATTAGACAAAAGAAGATTAGCCGCTTCGTTACTTACTTCGGCATAATCGTCCATAAAATCGTATACCACCAGTTGTTTAGCTTCAAAAGCCATTCCTTTTACCGATGGGTTAATACCAGTAGCAATCATAGTACCCGTAGTATGCGTTGCATGATCGTCGGAAGAATGTATAGAGAATGCTGAATCTTTTTGCAATATTCTTCCGGCAAGCTCTACATGTGTTTTACGTACAGTGCCTCCATCCCATATTGCCAGCTTGCCCAGCAAATTAGCCGACGATCCGGAAAGGCTATATTGTTGCCATGCCTTATCAGTAGAAATGGTGCTTGCAGATGTATTTCCAAAAGTGCTTACATATACAGGAAAGCCAAAACAATCTAATCCTTTTAATACCGAAACACGCCCTGTTTCTCTATCATTCATTATGGTAGGCCATCCATATTGCTTAGCCTTTTTATAGGCTAATGATACATTAACGGTATTCTTTTCTTTTTCAATATCGGAAATATGTTTAAGAGTTTTACTGTTAGGGGTTTGTGCAAATGCTCCTTTACAGAACAATATTGACAACAATAAAATATAAAAAGGAAGTTTATTAGCCTGCATAATTAATATAAAATATCAGGGTACTAAAGTAAAGTAAAATTTGCTTAATAGAGTAGTTTGACAATATAATTACCTAAGAGTAAAAGAGTACAAAATTTCGTGAGTCGTGAAAATACATCGTGAGTCGTGACTAATACAGAATACATCTGATTATTGTGTATACGAATCAATGGTTGAAAGTCCCATAGGGACTACATATTGGTAGCAACTCATTCAATATGAGAAATAGAGTGCCGTAGGTACTATATTGTGTTTAGTAATTTATTAGTTAGCAACATCTCTTCCCCAAAGGGACTTTATTAACTACTTGTTGATTGTTTTTCTACCAATATTTCGTGCCTACAGCACTAAACTATATCAATTCCAACCCATTATTAGTATTGCTTATCGTTTTTTATAGCTTATTACAATACTTCCAGTATAATTTTACTTGATTACTGTATTTTTGCGGCATGGCATTAAATACAGCACTCCAAAATCGAAGCAACAATGTTTGCGAACTTTGCACAGAGAAAGACGAAAATTTAACCGCTTATGCAGTTCCACCAAAGAACGACGATTCCAATGATAATGTAGTGGTGGTATGTTCAAAATGTCTGGCAGGCATTACTGCTGCAGATTTTTCGGACAGTAATCACTGGCGTTGCCTTACTGGTAGTATCTGGAACGAGGTACCTGCAGTACAAGCACTTTCGTATAAGTTATTAGGTAAACTTAAATCAGCAGACTGGGCTTCGGAAGCTTTAGAATCGGTTTTTCTGGAAGAGGCTGTAATAGAATGGGCTAATGCGGAAGATGAAATGGAAGCTTCTAAAGTTGTTCATAAAGATAGCTTTGGCGTAGTACTGGAAGCTGGCGACACTGTAATACTTACACAGAATTTGAATGTAAAGGGTGCCAATTTTATAGCTCCTAAAGGTACTATTGTTCGTAAAATAAGACTGGTAGCGGAGAATGCAGAACAAATAGAAGGTAAGATAGAAGGTGATACCATTGTGATATTGACCAAGTATGTAAGGAAACAGGTTTAATTTAATATTTGATTAGCGAATTAGTGAATTAACTAATTGAATACAAAAACTAAAGACTAAAAAAAGAAAAACTAAAAAAATACAAATACATAGCCGCAGAGAAATGAGAAAAGGAGGTGGTAATAATTTGCGGATTAATGTTTTAAATACAAAAACTAAAGACTAAAATATAAAAACTAAAGAAAGGATACAGGGTTGGGTTTAAATAGAAAAGCGTTTCAGGGAATTTCCTGAAACGCTTTTTAAATGCCTATACCTCTATTTATTTAACCGATAATGGTTATTTCGTAGCTCGCTTCATTTACCGTACTTTCATTCTTCACCAGTAAAAATGTATGCTTCAAATCGCCTAAATCCGATGGTTTAATATGAGCGGTATGGGCAGGCTGTATTTCTATCGCCAGGGCATTATTCATATCTGTAGCAGTAGCGCCCAGCCATATCCAGATAGCAGCGTTGGTGCCGTTGTTCTTCACTTCCAGTTCAATATTGTCGGTAAATGTTCTATTAATAATCTCTACCATGCCACCAGCTACGATGGTACCTACATGCACATCGTGTGGGTGATGGGCAGAAGAATATAACAGACCAAAATTCACCAGACCTTTACAAGTTGCTATATCGCCAGGATGTAATTCTGCAATTTTGTGAACGCTTTTGGTTAATCCCAACTCCAGATCTAACCGGTTGCTTTTTACAACTATTTTGGTTTGATCCACATCCCCTTTTACGGTTACCTGTGCCGAACGCGCTGTTCGCAAGTTGGTACCTATTGCCAGCAATTCGGAAGATACTTCGTCACCTAGTTTGATGGCATACTTAGCGGTTAAAGCATTAATACGGTTTACTAATGTAGGAATATGTTCCCTAGTAGGTTGATTATATTCAGACTTACCATTGGGGTAAAATTCCAGATAGCCTTCCGATTCTGCGCCGCCCAAGGAGCGCATAATTACGCCATCAAGTTCGCTTAATTTGGTGCCAAAAACATTCGACATAATAACAACCGCCTTGGTTTTGATGCCACGCAAATTGGTAGCAAGATCTTCGTGACTCACTTCTGCCTCAAAAGCAGCTACCAGTGGCGTAAGGAATGCAATCAGTTCATCGTACAAATGCAGTTTGTTTGCATTGGTCAATCTTTTTAAAAAGTCTGTAGCAAAGTTTAATAATCTATCTCTGCTCATGCCTGGTTTATTAAACAGGTTGGCGAAGAATTTTTCTACTGTAATCATAATAGTATCTTTTTATTAGTTTCTAAATGGCGTTGTGCTATATGTTTTTACACAAGACGCGTATAGTTAAAATTGTTGTTTTTGAACATTTATGTCCATATTTTTAAATGGGGCACTTAATTTATTTTTGTGAGCCATTTAAAATTAATGATGTCATTAATTTATTTTTATTGAGGCATTTAAAAATAATGATGTCATTAAATTTATTTTTATGCTCCATTTAAAAATAATGGGGTCATTAATTTATTTTTTATGCTCCATTTATAATTAATTATCTCAATAAATTTTATTTAGTGCGCTGATTAATTTTAAATGCCCTACTATTTGTTTTGATAGTAAGAAATAAACATTAATTACGCTACGCCAAATTGTACAAGTAGATAACGGATAATAGGGATGCTTGCTTTTATTTTAAAGTGCTTCCACTAATTGTTTATGCTGTGCAACAGAATGGAAAGTTGCTAAAACAAAAACAAGTTAACTAGTTTGTTTTTTAGAACGATCTGCGTTCTTTTCTTTTGTA
>CANFLJ010000161.1 GCA_947447815.1 Chitinophagaceae bacterium
GTAGTACAGCCACATTCTGCAGTAGCTACGTCTACAATTACGGGTTTATTGCTGGTGTTTTTGAAAGCAAATTCGAAAGTAGCAGGTTTGTTGTGTACTACCTTACCAAAAGAATGGGTGGTAGTTACAAACTGTACCGGACTTTGTGCCATAGCAAAAGATGCTACGAATAAAAAACTAAATATTGCAATGATCTTCTTCATCTTAAAATGATATTAAGTAGTAATGGGTAATTATTCTCCTGCTGGTTTTAATTTATCGGCAGCTGGATTTGCTGGAGCTGGTGCAGAAGGTACAGTAAATGTTTCTCCTTTGAAAGTAACTGATTTAGTAAATTCGTTATTATTCAAAAAGATGGTTACAGACTTTCCAAAAGAACCTAAAACACCTGCGTTGAAACCTAAAGTAACTTTAATAGTTTCGCCAGGGCCAAATTTTTGTCCTTTTGTATATTTTGGGGTTGTACAACCGCAACTTACCTGTACGTTATCTAAAGTAGCAGAGTCGGAGCTGATATTTTTGATAAACAAATCGTACTCTACTGGTTTTCCTTGTGCTATTTTACCAAAGTTCCAGTCGTCGTTTGTAAAAGCAAAATACTTAGTAATGTCTTTAGGTGCTTTAGCTGCTTCTACTGCTGGAGCTGCTGGTGCTTTTGTTTCTGCTTTTTGTTGAGCAAAAGTCAAAGTAGTAATAATTAATCCTGCTGCTAGTAATACAATTCTTTTCATTTTAATTTCTTTTAATTTGAGTGTAAAAATATTTTATTATTTGATTTGACGATTATTAATACCAAAATTAATGCCAAATTTAAGTTTTGTGCGTATTTTTTTTCTTAAAAGCCAAATAAACCACCCAAATTTGTATTTTTAAACTACCTTTCAATACAATAGGGCTAAATCTATGTATTGAATGCTAGATTTAAAGAAGCTAATTCAACCCTTTTAAAACTGGTTTAATACACGAAATTTAAAAGTTACAATAAAATTTGTTATTGTTGTATGGAACATTCTATCAAATTAAGTTATAAAGACGATATGCTTTCTTACGAAGGATTTAAAAATCATGTACTGGGCGATTACAGAATTGCGGTTATAAGTCGCGAAACCAGCTTATTGGGCAGAAGAGAAGTGCTGACTGGCAAGGCTAAGTTTGGTATTTTTGGTGATGGCAAAGAAGTAGCACAGATTGCGATGGCTAAATACTTTAATTCTGGCGATTTCAGAACGGGGTATTACCGCGATCAGACTTTTATGTTTGCTACGGGCCTGGCTAGTGTAGAGCAATTCTTCTCGCAATTATACGCTGATTCTAATTTAAAAAACGAACCTTTTAGTGGTGGCAGACAGATGGTTGCCCATTTTTCTACCCGCTTTGTGGATGATAATGGTAAATGGCTGGATCTGGCAAACCGTAAAAATGTAACTTCTGATATTTCTACTACTGCAGGACAGATGCCAAGAGCCCTTGGGGTTGCATTTGCATCGAAATGTTTTAGAAAAAACAGAGAACTACATGAATATGATACGTTGAGCCATAAAGGGAATGAAATTAGTTTCTGTACTATTGGGGATGCATCTACCAGTGAAGGTCATTTCTGGGAGATAATGAATACTGCCGGGGTAGAACAAGTGCCATTGGCCGTATTTGTATGGGATGATGGCTATGGTATATCGGTACCTACTCAACTGCAAACTACCAAAGGATCGATATCCGATGCTATGCAGGGATTGCAGAAAGAACCGGGTACCAATGGCGTAAATATTTATAAAGTAAAAGCATGGGATTATGCTGCACTTTGCGAAACTTTTGAAATGGCTTTGCAAAGAGTAAGAGAGACGCATACGCCTGCTATGTTTCATATAGAAGAGGTAACACAACCGCAGGGGCACTCTACCAGTGGTAGTCACGAAAGATATAAGAGTCCAGAAAGACTGCAATGGGAGCGCGACTGGGATTGCCTGAAGAAGATGAAAGAGTGGATAATAGAATCTGAAATTGCTACTGAAGCAGAATTGACAGATCTGGAAGCTGAAGCGAAAATATATGTTCGTGAATCGAAGGACAGAGCTTGGGAAAAATACATTACACCACTTAAAGCATTAGTACAGAAAGGTGTTGATGTAATAAAGTCGGTAGAAGTAACTGACATAGAAGTATACAATACTATTGAAGGCATTTCAAATAGTCTTTTATCCATCAATGAACCCCTTGTTAAAGATGTGCTGGCTGCTCTTTATGCGGTAATGGAATTGCTGCATACAAAGGAAGAACTGGCTAAAATTGAGCCTTTCTATAATCAGCTATTAGCGGATACTCAAAATACGTATAGCTCGCATCTGTATAACGAAAGTCCTAAAAGTGCGCTGAAAGTAGAGCATATAAAACCAATGATTCCTTTTGATGCTCCTGCTATCAATGGGTATGAGATACTGAATAAATATTTTGATACTTTATTTGCTACTAATCCATTGGTGTATGCTTTTGGAGAAGATCTGGGCAATATAGGCGATGTAAACCAGGGCTTTGCGGGATTGCAAAAGAAACATGGAATAGATAGAATATTTGACACCAATATAGCCGAACTATCTATAGTAGGAAGAGCATTGGGAATGTCGTTGAGAGGATTGAGACCTATTGCAGAAATTCAATATCTTGATTATCTGTTGTACGGATTACAACCCCTTAGTGATGATGCAAGTACTACCCATTTCAGAACAAAAGGACAGCAGAGTTGTCCATTAATTATCCGTACCCGTGGTCATAGACTGGAAGGTATCTGGCATAGTGGTAGTCCGATGGGCATGGCACTAAATACGCTAAGAGGAATGTATATCTGTGTGCCAAGAAATATGGTACAGGGCGTGGGAATGTATAATACTTTGCTGAAGGGAAATGATCCTGCTATAGTAGTAGAATGTTTGAATGGATACAGACTGAAAGAAAAATTGCCTGCCAACCTACTGGAATTTACGGTGCCATTGGGTATGCCGGAAGTGATAAGAGAAGGAGATGACATTACGATTGTATCTTATGGATCTACCTTGAGGATTATAGAAGATGCTGCAGAGAGACTGGAAAAACAAAGTATTAATTGCGAGATAGTGGATATACAGACTTTGTTGCCTTTTGATATTAATCATCGTATACTGGAATCGCTTAAAAAGACCAGTCGTATTTTATTTGTAGATGAAGACGTGCCGGGTGGTGCATCGGCATACATGTTTAATAAAGTGATGGAAGAACAGAATGGTTACAAATGGATAGATGTAGCACCAAGAACGATATCTTCTCAGGCGCACAGACCTTGTTATGGTAGCGATGGAGACTACTTTAGCAAACCAAATGTAGAGCAGATAATGAGAGTGGTAAGAGAGATGGTGAACGAATAGTTTAAAAATGTTTTGATATAAAAGAGAGGCTGCTATGATCATCATCATAGCAGCCTCTCTTTTTAGATATATTTAATAGGACTTATAAAAGCCCTAATTTCTTAGCCTTGGCTTTTTGTCCTGGTATAAGTTTAATTTCTCCTTCAAACAAATTCTTAGCACTTGCTTCAAGGCTTCTTAATTTCATGATTTTTCTGTTATATTCCAGACTGCCTTCAATTGGCTCTCTGCCTAAAATTTTAACCAATTTATCGTAGTAAGTCATCTGAAAATTTTAATATTTAAAACAAGTGATAATCATGGCGAAGGTAGCATATATCTCAGTTACTATTTTATAACGTATTCCATTCTTGTTATCAGTTACTAATCCTTCGTATCTTCTTTCTCCATTTTTCTTCCATTCCGACACAGACTTTGCAAGTTGCTGAATTCTAATATGTTTTAATGGATGAGATTTTGGGTCATTTAAGTAATTGTTCATTATATGTTCTGCAGATTGTCCAGTAAACAATATGCCAACATTTCTTTTTCTGAATGTAATGAAACCACTGTGATAATAGGAGATCATAATCCCTCAAATTTACCAATATTATTCAAGAATGATTATTTATTTGACGTTTAGCAAATCGCCTATAGATTCACTGCCAGCGTAGCGGCCACAATACCAGCTGTTTCTGTTCTTAGCCTGGTATTACCTAAAGAGATGGGAAGAAAGTTCTTATCTAAGGCTTCTTTTATTTCATCGGGTGTAAAATCTCCTTCAGGGCCAATTAGTATGGCCAGATTATTTTCCAGTGTATAATGCTGAAGCAATTGCTTTTCATCTTCAGTGCAATGTGCTATAAAGTTCTGTTTACAGTTATTATTTTTCAGGAATGAATCGAACGTAACAGGTGCAGATAATACGGGTAAATAGGTTTGTTTGCTTTGCAGCATGGCCGATACTACAATGTTGTTCATCCTATCTTGTCGGAAGTATTGTTTTTCGGTTCTATTACATATTAATGGAATGATATTGGCAATACCAAGCTCAGTAGCTTTTTCCAGAAACCATTCAAAACGATTTGCATTCTTCAGTAAAGAAATAGCAATCGTAATATTACGTATTGGGGGAGTAGTTTGTTCCGCTTTTATAATGGATACAATACAGTTTCTTTTATCTTCTTTTGTAATGATAGCTTGAAAATAACCCCCAACTCCGTCCGTTAGAATCAGCGCCTCGCCTTGCTTCATTCGGAGTACCTGAATACAATGTTTGCTGGTATCCTCGTTAAGTGCAATCTGCGTACCCTGAAGAGGCGATTCCTGAATATAAAAATAAGGTAAGTCCATACCGATATACCCGTAGATTAAAGGTCTGTATTAAAAAATATTTTCATCATCATCAAAGCTTTCATTCATTCTACTTCCCTTCTGAATAAATAGCTTACTTCCACCGCCGCTACCAAATGTATTATCATCAGGCGTGGTAGGCAAAGAAGTCCATTTTCCTTGTGGCAATCCACTAGGGCCGCCGTCCAGTTCTTCAAACTTTTGTATATGAAGTAGTGCTCTTAGTTTTACGATATCCAGAGAACCATTTCTATGTTTTGCAATTTTAATATGGGTTTCTCCTTTTACACTTTCTCCCTGATCATCAGTCAGAATTTCGTGGTATTCAGGACGATAAATAAACATTACCATATCCGCATCCTGCTCTATCGCTCCCGACTCTCTAAGATCACTCAACTGAGGCATCTTATTGGTTTCTTTTCTGGTCTCCAATGCTCTACTCAACTGACTCAGTGCAATGATAGGCACCTGAAGTTCTTTAGCCATTGCTTTCAGGTTACGAGA
>CANFLJ010000162.1 GCA_947447815.1 Chitinophagaceae bacterium
ACCGAAGGCATTCCATCTTTTGTCTTTACTGTCCATCCATCTTTATCGGTAAACACATCCTTGGTTCCCATGTTGATCATTGGCTCGATAGCAATTACCAGATTTTGTTTTAATACGGGGCCATTACCTCTCTTACCATAGTTAGGAACCTGAGGGTCTTCATGTAATTTCTTGCCTAGTCCGTGACCTACCAGTTCTCTTACCACACCATAACCGTTTTTCTTTTCGGTATGTTCCTGAATTGCATAGCCTATGTCGCCAATACGATTACCTAAAATTGCTTTTTCTATTCCTTTATAAAGACTTTCTTTAGTTATTCTAACAAGATTCAATACAGATTCATCTACCTCTCCAAGAATAAAAGTATACGCATGATCGCCATGCCATCCATTCAGAATCAATCCGAAATCTATTGAAACAATATCACCTTCTTTCAAAGGAGTGTCGTTAGGAAATCCATGTACCACCACATCATTTACACTTGCACAGATATTATGCGGATAACCATGATAGTTTTTAAAAGATGGGATAGCATTGTGATCCTGCAAGAAATCAGCACATAGTTTATCAATTTGTAAAGTAGTCATTCCTGGTTTTAATACCTTAGCTACTTCAGTTAAAGTCTTACTTACTAATAAAGCAGATTGTTGCATCAATGCTACCTCTGCTTCAGTCTTATATAGTATCATGCCGTTGGGTCTAAACATTTAATTATAGTCGGCAAAACTAAGGTTGCCATTGTGAAATAGGGGTTAAACTATTCAATCTTTATTGGTACAAGTATTAGTTTTGTCAATTGCCTACTTTATCAAAGCCTGAATTGTTTCCGCTGTCATCTGTTGTAGAACTATTTGTTTGCCCTTAGTTAGTTCTTCAAAAAGTTCTTTGGTATAATGACGAATGGTCAATAAAGTGAGACCCTTTTCAATGGATACATCAAAAAGTTCATTAGCAGAGAAAGCCAATGCTTCCAGTCTATCTGGTTTATCATCCAGGCATAGCTGCACATTTATAGCGCCTGTTTGAATTAGATTAGGTTTCAGTTTCAGGTTAGATAACAACTTGTATAAGGTAGCCATAGGTTCTTCTCCTACAAAAGAAAAGTCCTTACTAAATAGGTGAATTATTGCCTGATGTTCTTTATAAACAATAATTGGAGGAAGATCTTTAATAGCTTTTGATTTTATTATTGTGCCTGGGATAGCTGCATCAAGGAAGCATTTTACATTTAATGAAATACCCTTATTCTGTAATGGCTTAATAGTTTTAGGGTGTATAACCTGAGCTCCATAATAAGCCATTTCTATCACCTCATTAAAACTCAACTCACTTATCAGCTGAGCATCTTTATAGGTCTTTGGGTCTGCATTCATTACTCCTTCTACATCTTTCCAGATGGTCAGACTTTCTGCATTTAGAATATTAGCAAATATGGCAGCAGTATAATCACTACCCTCTCTTCCCAGCGTAGTGCTTTCATTTTCATCTGTACTGCCTATAAAGCCCTGTGTAATATAAATAGTTTGATTATTATTATTGATAGATTGCAACACTTTTTCGGTAGTAATCTGCCAATCTACTCCTGCGTCTCTAAAATTATTATCGGTGCGTAAAATGTCTCTAACATCCAGCCATTCATTTGTAATTTTTCTTTCATTCAGATAATGACTTACAATGCAAGTACTCATCAACTCTCCCACAGATACTATCTGATCATAATAATAGTCGTATTGTCTTACCGGTTTATCATGCAGTAACCATTCTACTTCGGTGAAAAACTGATTTAGTTGTTCCAGACAAGCGGTTAGTTTAGTTACCAGTAAATATTTGGCATTAGTAATATGTTGTTGTTTAATGTTATTAAACAGACCAATGCTTTCTTCCAGCTTATTGTTGTAAAAACTTTCCGTAACCTTTTCCAGTGCATTGGTAGTTTTCCCCATAGCTGAAACTATGATAACCAGATTATCATTTGCATATAGATTAACTATATCAGCCATGCTTTTTATCCTATCAACACTATTTACACTTGCACCTCCAAACTTAAATATCTTCATACAATTCTTTTAAGATAGGTTGCAAATATACATGTAACAAAAACAAGGCAATATTCATAAAGAAAAGAGTCAACTGCTAAAAAACGATACTTTAAAGTCTTAAGGCTAAAAAGATTAATTAACTCAATGGGATTCTTAATGTTTATCCTAATCCAGCTATTGATAAATTTAGTGTGAAGTTCATGTCTGATAAAGACATTAAGCTGAAATTACAATTAATTGAGATGGGAAGTGGTAAAGTAATATTATCTAAATTGGTGAAAGCTGTTGTTGGAGAGAACCTTATCCCCGTAGATGTAACAACTTTTATTTATTCTGCAGGGCATTATGTTTTAATGCTGGGTAATGAAACCATTAAATAGACTCCATTCGGGATGGGTTTAAGAAGATAATTAAACTGATTATTAATGTAAAAAGGTAGTATAAGATTTTCTTATACTACCTTTTAAGGTTTATGCATCCCCTATGTGTATTACACTATAGATAGATTACAATGTTATTATCCTCTGCCAATGCAGTATATGTTTTTAAATTGTGTTCTGCAGGGCCTTTTTTTACCTGTCCTTCATTTGAAAATAAACTACCATGAAGACTACAGGTATATCCTTTTGAACTTACATCAAGTGGATTAGCAAAATGAGAGCAGCGAAGCAGAATGGCAGAGTATGATTTGTCAGGTAATTGTCTTAATGCTATATCATATTGCAGTTTTTTGATTCTTACCAATACTAAAGTTGTTTGAGAAAAAAGACTGCTTGGTACTATTATTTTTTTGTCATTTATATCGCTTTTATATACCTGTTGCGCTGGAACACAGCCCGTCAAACTGTTTAGTAATAAACCTGTAGCGCAAAGGCCACAGCCAGCTTTTATAAAATCTCTTCTATGCATAGTCTATATTCTGTTGCTCTAATCTTCTACGTTTTTCAGAAATACAAATATATTGACAGTTCATTCAAATTGTGAATAGTTAGAACATAACTTACTTCTTTAGGAAAAAACACTCGAATTAAAATTGTTTAGATAACTTTAATTCATTCAAGCAGCCTCTAAATATTTTTTTATAACAATATCAATATCCTCATCGTCCAAAAAACTTTTTTTTATGACAATATCAATTCTTGCATCGTTATAAAAATTTATTTTTATAACGATATCAATTTCCACATGGTATTAAAAACTTTTTTTTATCACAATATCAATTCTTGCATCGTACTAAAAATATTTTTTTATGACAATATCAACTTCTACATCCTACTTAAAACTTTTTTTTACAACGATGTCAATTCTTACATTGTACTAAAAACTTTTTAAGTAGTCTTTTTTGATATAATTATTTATGATATAAGCTTAAAATATGCATTGTAATTTCATTAACACTTTTAAAAGAGTATTCAATAGGATGAAAACTAGTGAGAAATTAAAAATTAAAGGACTTAAATCAATTAAGTCCTTTAATGTAATTCCAAAACATCGTTTATAATTGACTTCTGCACGAATCAATCGATCAATACCCTGGATATATGAATTAAAAGCTATATCCAATTCCAATATTTATAAATTGATTATTGGACTGATAAGGAGTAGAACTTGGAGTGGTTAATGCAGGATTTGCATTGCCTGTATTTAATACCCTTACATCAGCTTTAATGGCCACGTTTGGAATGGGTAGATACCCTATTCCAAATAAAAAATGAGATTGTTTCAAGGTGCCATCGTAGATTGCTTTTGTGCCGCTGGTACTACTGTTTAAATCGATCATTTCGTATCGCGCAAAAGTTACAAACTGTGCTTTAATATTTTTTTTGAATAACCAGTCATAAGATAATTCAGCATAAGCTCCATACATTCCCGACGCAGTATTGTTGTCGTAAGCCTCGTTTATTTTATCTGCATCTGGTATAGATATATAGGAGCCTAATACCTTAGCGTTGAAGGCATTATGATTGTATTGAATGTTAGCTTCTCCAAGATAAACGGGCGTTCCAAATGTGCTGTTGTTTAAGCCCAAACTATCTGCATCTTTTTTTGTAAGTCCTGAAGAACCACCCATATAACCTGAAAGTTGAATCTTAAAGTCGGATACGGTATATTGTAGTGATGCAGTTAGGGCTAACGCAGATGCATTTGCATTATTACCTTCAAATCGTCCTTCTCTTATGCCATTTCCATGCTCAAAAGCTGCACTATTCAAACCATTTAATAAGGCTACACTATATTGTAATGGAAATCTTTTGCTCGTTCCGTAGTATCCTACACCCAACTCACGCCAGGTAGCTGGTATTACTAACTGCTCTACCATTGTTCTTTCAACACCATTGAAGTTTACCGGTAAATGGTTTTCGTTAATAATACCAATTCTTGGCACAAATAACCCAGCAACAAGATAGGAGCCCGGGTTAATATTGAAACGCAAATAAGCCTGTTCAAAAGCTAATTCACCATTGTTACCACCTTCCACTTTAGCGTTTTCTACTTCCATTTCGGTAAATAATGCCACTTTATTATTGAACTTATGGCCAACAAACAATACTGCTCTTTCTAAATTCATAGAAGCTAAAGTCGTATTCTTGTTGTGCTGATAAAAAGCTGATCCATATCCAGAAATAACCGTCTGATTGTCGTTATTGACTAAAAGAGAATCTTCATTAGAAATTATTTGTTGTGCTTTTGTCTTGATATTAGTGTTCTGAGAATATCCATGGGTCATAAATGCTAATAATCCTGCTATGCTACTTGCTACTAATTTGTTCATATATATCTGTTATGTTTTTTAATTGAGAACGCAAAAGTATCAGAACAGCCTATGTGGAATACTAGCGATTGGGAATGTATGATTACGAGAAGAGGAATTTGGAATGCAAATACAAAGCACTAAGGCGGAAGGCTTAACGCAAAACGCAAATACAAGCGAAAAGCAAGGAACCCATTTTCTCTTTTCTCCGCGGTTATGTATTTGTATTTAATTAGATAATCTGTTAATGCGTTAATCCGCCAATCCGCTAAATATTACAAATAATTTTTAAGTGTATCCAGTCTATCAAATGCTTCCTTTAATATCTCAAAGGAAGTAGCATAACAAATTCTAAGATGCCCTTCGGAAGATTGCTCAAACCACTGCTTTCC
>CANFLJ010000163.1 GCA_947447815.1 Chitinophagaceae bacterium
TTCAGAATAATGAGATAGGTGAAGAGTGCTACATAATTGCCGCTGCCATTGCTGATAAGGAATGGGGTAATAAACCCACCAATGGTTGCCATGATAATCAATTCCATTCTGTTGTACCAAAGCGATAGCGCCACTGCTGCAATAGTGATTATAACCATCACCGCAAAAGTGATAGACTGTGGCCACATATGATACTGATGAAAAGCAAATGCAGTAGTAAAATAAAATACGGTTAGTCCACCAGCTACCAGCACCGAACTGAAGGAACGATAACGCTCCCTTAGATAGTGAGCAAAACCTGACAGTATAGCACCACATAAGAAACCGATAGCCACTCTGCCTGCTTCGTTTATCCAGTTGTTATCTATAGCATATTTTACTAAGAAGGAGATACCTAGTATCAATACGGCAATACCTATTTTATTAATCAGGTTTTCGCCGATAAACTTTTCTATGTCATTGTTTTTAGGAGCATGTTCCTTCTCTGTATGTACCGGAGTTGCCGGCATAACAGCGGCGTGTTCCTTTTTCTTTTCTGTTTTAAGACTTTCATTAGCAATCCTTTTAAATTCCTCCCAGTCGTTGATCTGAGCAACCTCCGATTTTTCTTTTACTGGAGCTTCCGGAATTACCACTGGTATAAGTGGGTCGGGCGCTGCAGCTTCAATAGGTTCTTCTTTTATAACAGGAGCTGTATGGAGTACAGGTGCTGCTGGAATTGGTCTTTCTTCTACTTTCTCAGCAGGCTTTTCGTACTGCTTTTCGGAATACTTTAAAGAGAAAATGTCTTTTCTTAAATCCTGCAAAACGTGGTCCAGCTGACTTTGTTTGCTATAAATCATAGCTACAAATACAATCAGGATAACGAGTAGTACTATTTCCATAGAGCTGGGTTATTAAGTTAATTAATAGGGTTTAAAAGTAATAGTTTTCATGATTACTACTGAATTTTCATCATTGAATCATCAGTTGAGTACAATAGATAATGTGCATAAATCTCTACAGTAAACCAATCATTTTAATAAATGAATATTCCTTTTTAACTTATTTTAATGCAAGTCAACCCTACGCTTGCTGCTATATTTGGCACCAATATTTGGATAGATGCATAGAATATACTTGCTTGTTATAACTTTTTTTACGTTGATATATACCGGTACAAAAGCACAGACGGTGCTGTCTACAGGATACAGTGGTACCGGTAGTAATATAGATGTGGTTCATCATACCTGCTACTGGCGTATAAACCCAGATACTACTATTAAGTATATTAAAGGATTTGTTCAGACCGACTTTAAAACTATTCAGAATAACGTAAGTGCAATAAGTTTTGATTTGAACGATATTTTAACGGTTGATTCCATTCTGTATCACAAACAAATTCTGGGTACGGGCAGTTATACGCAGGGAGGTAATATTCTAACTATCACCTTGCCACTGACTTTAGTGCAGGGTATAAAAGATTCGATTATTATTTATTATCAGGGCACCCCGCCTGCACCATCGGGTTCTTCGACGGGCTATACACTAAGCATCGATAAGGGTACTAATCTGAAATATATTTCTACCTTATCGGAATCCTACGAAGACCGCGACTGGTGGCCTTGCAAAGCAGATATGCAGGATAAAATAGATTCGATGGACCTTTATGTAAGTGTACCCTGGACTGGAACTGACACCTTCTGGGTAGCATCCAATGGGGTAATGAAAGATTCTGCCATCAATGGAAATAGTAGATTGTTTCATTACAAGGTAAGCAATCCAATTGCATCCTATCTGGTGGGACTTACAGTAGCAAGATACAACCGTTATTACAGAGCGCCTGTTACCATCAACGGTACTAAAGTGCCGGTAATGTATTACTTGCTGGCGGGCAAACTTTCTAATACGTATACAACTGCTGTAACTTCTATGGATAAGGCTACGCAGCTGGTAAGTATCTATAGTCAGAAGTATGGAGATTATCCATTTAAAAATGAGAAACATGGTTACTACGAAGGACTGAGTGGAGCCGAAGGAATGGAACATCAGACTTTCTCTGCTATTGCCAGTTTTGGTATCAGCAGCGTTACCACACTGGCACATGAACTAATGCATCAGTGGTTTGGCGATAAGATAAGCTTTGCTACCTGGAACGACTTATGGTTAGCGGAAGGTTTTGCTGTGTATGGCGAAATGCTGGGGGCTGAACTATTGCCCACTTTCGGTCAGACTATTGTACAAAAAAGAACCAATGTAAAACATGGTGCTCAACAGATAACCGATGTGGGTGCCTGGATACCTAACAGCAATATTGCAAATAGCAATCTGATATGGAATAGTAGCTATGGTACGGCTGTATACGATAGGGGTGGAATGATTGTATCCATGCTAAGAACCATCTGTGGCGATTCACTCTATTTCAAAACAATGAAGCAATATACAGGGGCGGCTTCTCTGGCTTATAAAACAGCAACCACTGATACTTTGCTGCATTATTTTAATAACACTTTAGGCGCAGATATTACCCCATTCTTTATCGATTATGTGTATGGCAATGGCTGGCCTACCTACACCATCAAGTACTCGGTAGCTTCAGGGAATGTAATGGAACTGAATGTAGTTAATCAGACTACGACCGCAGGTGCTGCTTCGGCTTATTTCAGAGGCCCAGTAGTAGTTAGAGTTCAAGGAAGTACTGTTGCTCAGGATACGTTGATTACCTTTTTTGACTGGGGCAATGGCAATCTTTCCTATGCAGGCAATGGATTGTCGGCACCGTTTAGTGGTAATCATCTGTACTACAAACTTTCGTTTAATCCTATTACGGTAACCTTCGACCCTTATGCACAAACCTTGGCAAATGGTTCAATGATACTGAACTTGAAGATGGTAGATTTTACCCTGCAGAAAAACAACAAATCGGCAGCACTTAAACTGACATTAGATGAGAATAAAAACAATGCTCCTATCTACCTTCAGAGAAGCATAAATGGAAAAGACTTTTTAGCGTTAGGGTTAATGCAAGAGGATAAAAATAGCAGCACAGTTTCTTATCTATATAATGATATAGCACCCAAAAAAGGAGTGAATTATTATCGTGCTTATTTCTATACAGAAACAGGGCAGATTCAATATTCTAAAGTATTGTCTGCAGACTTCACTGCTGAAAATAACATGGTTATTTATCCTAATCCTGTAGGAGGTCAATTGACAATTAAACTGGACAAGGCTAATCTAACTGCAAGTTATTCCATTACCATAAATGATGCAGCTGGCAAAACAGTACTCAACGTAGCAAGAAAAGCAAATGAAGTTATTGATAATATTGACGTTCATACTTTATCTAAAGGAGTATATACGATAAGCATTATGGATGACAATAAAAAAGCTGTTTCTACTGCTACTTTTATAAAAGAGTAAAGCTTAATTTGAACTAATTGTTTTTTATAGTGTTTCTTCATTTAGTTTTGTCTCGTTTTCAAAATCACACAGTTCAAAATGGCAAATCCCAATTTAAATAGCGATCAGGAAAATCTATCCCCAGTAGAAAGGGAGTTCGAGAATACTATTCGTCCCAGAGAAATTGTGGAGTTTTCGGGTCAGCCACAGATAATAGAGAACCTGCTGATATTTATTAAAGCTGCTAAAATTCGTGGGGAGGCCTTAGATCACGTATTATTTCATGGCCCTCCGGGATTAGGAAAGACTACCCTGAGTAGGATTGTTGCCAACGAACTAGGAGTGAATATCAGAGAAACCTCTGGCCCAGTAATAGAAAAACCAGGTGATTTGGCGGGTCTATTAACCAACCTAGAACCAAATGATGTACTGTTTATTGATGAAATTCATCGTTTAAGTACCGTTGTAGAAGAGTATTTATATGCTGCAATGGAGGATTATAGGATAGATATCATGATAGACAGCGGTCCAAATGCAAGAAGTATTCAGATTAATATCAATCCATTTACATTAATAGGCGCTACTACCCGTAGTGGCTTATTAACTGCTCCATTATTGTCGAGATTTGGCATTAAATCACGTCTGGAATACTATAATGCAGAAGTGTTAAAAAAGATTATAGAAAGAAGTGCATCTATATTAAAGACCAATATAACTGCCGAAGCGGCAGGCGAAATAGCCCGCAGAAGTAGAGGTACTCCGCGTATTGCCAACGCATTATTAAGAAGAGTTCGCGATTTTGCACAGGTGCTCAACGATGGAGAAATAGACATGGGCATTACCCAACACTCGCTAAAAGCCCTTAACGTGGATGAACATGGGCTGGATGAAATGGATAATAGAATACTGCTGGCCATCATAGAGAAATTCAAAGGGGGGCCTGTAGGATTGACTACCATTGCAACTGCAGTAGGAGAGGAAGCAGGTACTCTGGAAGAGGTATATGAGCCATTCCTTATTCAGGAAGGGTTCTTACAACGTACTCCAAGAGGTAGAGAGGTTACTTTAAAAGCTTATCAGCACTTAGATAAGAATCCTCCTAGTCATGCTTTGCAGAATAATTTGTTCAGCTAAGCAACTACCAATTTGCTTTTCGTTCATAGTTTTAGTGGAAAAATACAAAATTCTGAAAACGATTTAGTTTTTTTAATTTTTTATGTGCAAATATTATTAAGGATTATATTGTTAGGAAACTTACTTTTGCGACTCCCGTAGCAGAAAAATGCATTTAAATTAGGAATATGATTTTATTAGATACTATAACTAGTGTTAGTTCATCTGCAGATTATTTACCAATCGGCATCCAATTGATTTTTGCAGCTGGTTTTGTTGCATTCATGATTGCCTTTTCGGCATGGGTTGGTCCTAAAAGAAAGACTGACGACAAACTTCAAACGTTTACAAGTGGTATCCCTTCTCATGGAGATGCTCGTCATCCAATGGCGATTAAGTACTTTCTGGTGGCAATCCTGTTCGTACTTTTTGATGTGGAAGTAATCTTTTTCTATCCTTATGCAGTTAACTTCCAAGACTTTGCCGCTGATATTACCATGAAATGGCATACATTCTATGCTGTATTAATGTTTGTTGCATTCTTCCTGGTAGGCTTTATATATATTATTAAGAAGGGAGCCCTTAAATGGGAAGACTAAACTATTTAGCTGAAAAGCTGTTTTGATAAAATGATAATAAACAAACACCGTTTCATTGTCAGATTATCCAATTATTAAACTATCAAA
>CANFLJ010000164.1 GCA_947447815.1 Chitinophagaceae bacterium
ACAAAAAGCCTGATCGATATCGATCAGGCTTTTTTAGTTTTACTTATTAGCAACAATAGCTAAAGAGCATTTTGTATTTTCATTTGTAATTAATTATCAAATCATCAAATTCTCAAATTATCACATTAGCAACAATAGCTAAAGAGCATTTTGTATTTTCATTTGTAATTAATTATCAAATCATCAAATTCTCAAATTATCACATTAGTATTACTCTTCCTTATGTTTCTTCTCCTTCTTTCCTTCTTTCTTCTTTTTATTCGCATGTCTACCGGTGCCATCACCGTCATCTACTTTACCTGCGGCAGGGTTCAGTTCATCCAGTTTCTTTTGTAGTCTGGCTCTTGCAGCTATAGCTTCAGGATCTTTAGAATCGGCAGGTACTAATGTTTCAGCAAATGGTGCTTTGGTCATGTCGAACAGTTCGCCTGCTTCGTTCAGTTTCCATTTCAGTTCACGTACATACCAGTTGTTTGCCAGCTGATTAAATATCCAGGTTCTGTGGTCTGCTTTCTTACCTTTTAATTCAGGCAATATACTCTGACCATCCAGAGGGTTTTGTGTTTTATCTATACCGGTTAGTTCCATAAAAGTAGGGTAGAAGTCGCTCGCATCTACCATCGTATTGGATACTTTACCTTTAGGGGTTACACCTTTCCAATAGGTAATAAGTGGAACCAGGCCACCGCCTTCCAGCATCGATCCTTTTGCGCCCAGTATTGGTTTGCCACCAATGGTAGCCATCTTAGCTTTACCGTTAGCCGTACCATTATCGCCCATAAAGATAATCATGGTATTATCGCGAAGGTGCAAGCTATCCAGTGCGCTCATCAGTTTACCCACCATCTTATCCATGTAGGCAATATTATCAAAGTACAAATCTTTGCTATCGGGCTTGCTATCCGGTGTAGGCAATATCTCGCCATGTACCAGCGATAGAGGATAGTACAGGAAGAAAGGCTTGTCTTTGTTGCTGCTAATAAAATCTACAGCAAGGTTGTGCATTACATCCGGAACATATTCCTTATCCTTCAGTTCTACTTTTTCGCCATTGATGGTATAGTTTTTCCCTTTAGGCTGATAGTTCCAGTATACACCACTTCCTTTAAAGGTCATGTAGTAGTCAAAACCAAAGTCGGCAGGGGTGCCAGGCAACTGTCCCCATTTACCTATCGAAGCAGTAGCATAACCCGCTTTCTTAAATACGGAAGGAATCATCGTTTCCTGCTGAGGGGTAAAGGTTCCTGTTCTGTCCTGATTGGTAGCACCTGTTCTAAAGGCATATCTACCCGTCAGTATCAGTGCTCTTGATGGTCCGCAAAGAGCAGCGGTATAACAATGGTTAAAACGGATACCCTCTTTACCCAGCTTATCTATGTTGGGTGTTTTGTAGTTGTCTGCACCATAAGCACCTACTTCACCCGTACCATAATCATCGGCAAGGATAAAAATTACGTTAGGCTTTTGTTGGGCAAACGAAATCTGGCAGCTGATAAGCGCCATGATAATGGCCAGTGGAAGAATCTTTTTTAGCATATTTATCGTTTTGTGGTACAGTAAATAAAAGTACTGCGTTTATGTTTAATGTAATCCTAGACTTTATTTACTATAAATGGTTTAAAAAGCGAAGCAAATATAATTTTGAATTTAATATAGACAAATTAAATTCAAATCATGTTTTATAATGTAAAATGTGTGTTGAAGTAAATAGAGCGGCTTTGAATTAGCGGATTGGCGGATTAACGAATTATCGAGTTTAATACAAATACATTCACCGCAGAGAAAAGAGAAAAGGAGAAATAATAAGCTACAGGTTACTAGTTACCGGTAACTAACAACTGGAAACCTGTAACCTGTATTTGTATTCCTTTTCATCGGCGGCATCAAATAACAAATATATCTGAAGATATCTGTTATATTTGTATCAAAGAAAATAGTATGAATCAGGAATCAATTAGATTAAAAAAACAGGCTGGCCTGCAGGTGATAGAGTTGCCTGAACAATTTAATATAGATGATGACCGTGTTTATTTAAAGAAAACGGGCAATATCATTTCTATAATTCCTTTTCATAATGCCTGGCAGAATTTTAACCAAAGTGTTCATGATTTTTCTGCTGATTTCATGGAACAAAGAAATCAACCTCCTCTTCAATCCCGCGAATCACTTTAATAATGAGATATTTACTTGATACAAATATTTGTATCTACATTATAAAACAAAAGCCGATTGATGTTTTAAAACGATTCGAAACGATTTCTCCATTAGATATTGGCATTTCTTCGATTACCGTTGCCGAGTTGGAATATGGTGTTCAAAAAAGTTTATTCCCTCATCAAAATCAAGATGCTTTAAATAAATTTCTAAGCCCTATAATGATTTATGATTTCGATTACAATGCTAGTAAGGTGTATGGAATTGTCCGATCAAAGCTTGAAAAATCTGGAAACACTATTGGTTCTCTGGATATGCTAATAGCGGCACATGCTCTTAGTTTGAATTGTACCCTTGTTACCAATAACGAAAGAGAATTTAATAGAGTAGAAAACCTGATTATAAAAAACTGGACTTTATAAAACTAGCTTTCATAATTAGCGGATTTGCGGATTAATACAAATACATTCGCCGCAGAGAAAAGAGAAAAGGAGAAATAATAAGCTACATGTTACAAGTTACTAGTTTCTAGTTTCTGGTAACTAGAAACTGGAAACCAGCAACCTGTATTTGCTTTAATCTGCTTGGCTAATTTATATTATTTGGATTAATTATTTTAAGTCCTTTGATATTATTGAAATCCTTTTCATTATTAGTGATAAGAGTGTAGTTGTAGGCCAATGCTGTGGCAGCAATTATTGCATCAGGTGTTTTTATTTTTTTACCTTTTCTTAATTTAACGCATCTGTTTACAACGTCTGCGCTAATATCTAATACAATACTGTCATAAATAAAATTCTGTACTAACAGTTCTGTAGCATGATCTGCTTTCCAGCATAGCAATTCTATTTGAGTAATAATGGATAGATTAGGAGTTGCATCAATTACTTTGTCCATGAATGCCATACCTTCAGCAAAAAAAGAAGCCGATAGATAATCTGATACAACATTTGTATCAATTAAATACTGTTCCATTCGGTACGCATTTGTTTGATATGTTCTTTTAAGTTGCCCCCTTGTTCTTTGGTAATAGCACCTTTGTATTTATCAGAAAGTTTTGGGTTCTCCGGAGTGTAATTTTCTTTCAATACTTTTATTAAATGGAGTTCTTGCAGTTCACGTAAGAGTCCTACCGCCTTTTGGTTGGTAACTTGTATGAGCATTGTATTTTCCATAAAATTCTTTTCACAAATGTAATGTAAAATAACTATTACCAATATAATACCAACATCCCTGTTAAAAGCAGTGCTTTATTTTGTTTATAATGAAGCATTTACTCTTTATGTCTTTTAAAGATATTATTGTTTACAGGTTACAAGTTACTGGTAACTATTAACTGGAAACCAGCAACCGGTATTTGTATTCCTTTGTGCCTCTGTGCCTTGTATTTGTATTCCTCCTTGCCTATTGCCTATTGCCTCTTTGCCTTGTATATGTATTTACTTAAGTTTCATCTGAGCAAAGTATGGATGCTCGGGGTTTACCTCTAAGGTTTGTTTTTTCGGGTCTATTATTACATCCATATCTTCCATAGGTATTGCCCCCAAAAGCACTTCATTGTTGCCAGGCAAAACCAATGCATTACAAATGGTAGTCCTGTTTTTAAATTTAATAGTAAGAGGACCTACTAAATCATAGGTTTCTATTTCTCCGTTTGCTAATACACCAGTTCTTTTTTCTACAAAAGGTAAATCTAACTGGGATTGTATTATTTCATTAATACACATATTATATGCTCCTGTATCTACCAGAGCATTAACTCTAAGTGATTTAATTTCTTCTTCACCAATAATGCTTTTTTTCGCTAAAGCTATATCTATAGTATTAATTATTTCTAAATCAGCATATACTAATCCCATGATATTTATTTTGTACAAATATATTGTAATTTAATCTTTGTTTTTAATTAGCGGATTAAACGCGATACATCCGCCGCAGAGAAAAGGAGAAATAATAAGCGAACAGGTTACAAGTTACTGGTAACTAGCAACTGGAAACCAGCAACCTGTATTTGTATTCATTATCAAATTATCAAATCATCAAATTATCACATTATCCTATTATCGTCACCTCATAGCTCGCTTCGTTTACTGTACTATCATTCTTCACCAGTAAAAAGGTATGCTTCAAATCGCCTAAGTCCGATGGTTTGATGTTGGCAGAATGTGCAGGTTGAATTTCTATTGCCAGCGCATTATTCATGTCTGTAGCGGTAGCGCCCAACCATATCCAGATAGCAGCATTGGTGCCGTTGTTTTTCACTTCCAGTTCAATGTTGTCGGTAAATGTTCTATTAATAATCTCTACCATGCCACCAACTATGATGGTACCTGCATGCACATCGTGTGGATGGTGAGCAGAAGAATATAACAGACCAAAATTAACCAGACCTTTACAGGTTGCAACATCACCGGGATGTAATTCCGCAATTTTGTGAACGCCTTTGGTTAATCCCAACTCCAGATCCAATCTGTTACTTTTTACAAGTATTTTGGTCTGATCCACATCCCCTTTTACGGTTACCTGTGCCGAACGCGCTGTTCGCAAGTTGGTACCAATTGCCAGTAATTCGGAAGATACTTCGTCACCTAGTTTGAGGGTATACTTAGCGGTTAAAGCATTAATACGGTTTACTAATGTAGGAATATGTTCCCGGGTAGGTTGATTATATTCAGACTTGCCATTAGGGTAAAATTCCAGATAGCCTTCCGATTCCGCGCCGCCCAAGGAGCGCATAATTACGCCATCAAGTTCGCTTAATTTGGTGCCAAAAACATTCGACATAATAACAACCGCCTTGGTTTTGATACCTCGTAAATTGGTTGCAAGATCTTCGTGACTCACTTCTGCCTCAAAAGCAGCTACCAGTGGCGTAAGGAAAGCAATCAGTTCATCGTACAAATGCAGTTTGTTTGCATTGGTCAATCTTTTTAAAAAGTCTGTTGCAAAGTTTAATAATCTATCTCTGCTCATGCCTGGTTTATTAAACAGGTTGGCGAAGAATTTTTCTACTGTAATCA
>CANFLJ010000165.1 GCA_947447815.1 Chitinophagaceae bacterium
AGCAAA
This sequence comes from Chitinophagaceae bacterium, assembly GCA_947447815.1. GTDB lineage: Bacteria > Bacteroidota > Bacteroidia > Chitinophagales > Chitinophagaceae > CANFLJ01. The sequence goes on from CANFLJ010000165.1 coordinate 7, forward strand.
CGACTTAGACCATAAATAGCACTGGTTTCCATTTCAAAGTTGCTGATCCAGTGATTACCCAATCTGAAACTGGTAAGATTATCCACCAAGGTAGGATGACTTAACCCTAGTCTCAATACACGACCCTGAGGACCATAAAAGCCTGGACAAGTAACCGTAATTCCATGATGGAAACCTTCTACAAAATGTTTTAGAACCGATGCACTTGCAGAGGATATATATGGTTGAACATTGCCATTCAATTGTGTATGCGTAACAAAGTGTTGCAACAATTGTAACTCTTCTTCGTTATTGGTTAATCGATAATAATGCATCAGATTATCAAGACCTAAACCATGAGTACCCGCTACCAGACTATCTACCGGAATATCTCCTTGCAAAGAACCCGAAGTACCCAAACGGATAATGGTTAATGGAGTATGTTCCTCTTTGATGGTTCTGGTACTGAAGTCGATGTTCTTTAACGCATCCAGTTCATTCAGAACAATATCTATATTGTCAGGACCAATTCCTGTAGAAATCACCGTCAAACGTTTCTTGCCAATGTACCCTGTACAAGAAACAAATTCGCGATGCTGTTTTTCAACTTCAATTTTATCAAAATATTTACTGATAACTTTCACTCTATCCGGATCTCCAACAGTTATGATTGTATCCGCAAGTTCATCAGGACATAAATCTACGTGGTAAATCGCTCCACGACTATTAATGATTAATTCAGATTCTGCAATTCTATTCATATCAAGCATTTTAGCAGGTAAATATAGTGGGATATTTTTAATACATCGTGAATCGTGAACAATGCATCGTGAGTCGTGAGAGGTACTGAATACAATTTCATTATCTATATTTAATGAAGATGGATTTATATTTTAAATTATGTATAGTTAATTTTCTAAGTGTATTTTGTATTACTGACGATGTATTCTCACGACTCACGTAACTCACGCGTTACATAAAAACCTGTTCATTACTTCCCAAAAGGCCATTTCTCAAAGTCTTTTTTATAACTGATACCAATACCCTGACGGTTTCTTTTTCCTAAGTTAGAGCCACTGATATCCAGACTGTTTTTACTAAATATAAGCGCCCTCAATTTCTTATCCTTTGATAAAACAACTTCAACATTCAAGTCGGGCAACCATTGAAAATTACCGGTTTGAGAAGACGTATTAGTCAGGTTAAAATCAAAGTCACTTCCAAAGGTTATCAATACTTTATCATTAAAGAAGTTGTAACCAATTTTAAAATTTATCCTGTTTCTATCCAGCACACTACTACCCGATGTAGCACTAATACCCTGCGAAAATAAACTGGAGCTACTATACACCGAGTTACCAATATCAAGGTGTAAACTCTTGTCTTTTGTGAACTTGTATAATAAACTGGAAAGCTGTTTATTTATCTGCTTCACCAGTATCTGAGAAATCGTATTTACCCCAAGCGATGTAAGGCTGGTACCTCCTACCCCACCCGCTTCGCCCAATGGTGCAAAGGAGTTAAATACAATCAGATAACTTACTTGTTTCAGCATTTCATTGTCATCCTTTTCCATACGGGATAACAACTCGGAGAAAGCTGCATCATTCTTTATCTGCCCACCCTGTGGGAAATCTATTTTAAAACCAATATCGGGATGACTCAACTTGTTTCTAAGGTTCGCTATTACGTATACCGTCCCTCTGTACGTTCTTGCCTCATTACTAAAAGTTCCCTGCTGATTAGCAATCAAATCGCTGATACTAATATTGTCTGCTATATACTGTGCATCTATGTGAATATTAGCCCCCATAGGATCACCATTCCACTCAATAAAATTACCCGCATCTTTCTTCAACAGGAATGGTTTTCTGATAAAAGATTGAAAGCTAAAATCATAACTACCATTGTCTATATCATATCGTCCTCTTATCGAAAAAGGTTCCGTAGTACCCGCTCTTATTTTAAGTCTTCCATTACCTGTTGCTTTTATTACATCACCCGCCAGCTCATCCATTATTACATCTATCCCAACGTTGTTGTTGGCCGTTAAATCAAGATCTACAATAAAGTTGAACGGACCTTTCTTTACTTGTTTTCCATTGGCAGTATCTTTCTCTTTGTACACAATAAAGTCAGCATTGCCACTCTCTCTGTTTACCGAGTTAGGTATTACAATATGCGATTCTCCTGCAGCAGTTGCCACCATACTAATCTGACAATAATCTTCTGGACCTTTTAAGGTAAATAAGCCCTTACCTACTGCATTACCATAAAACATCTGATTATCTTTTATGGTCGTATTCAGCATTAATAATTTATTGGTATTCACTTCAAAATCGTAGTACATATTCTTGAAGTTATTCTCGTATAGTTTACCCTTTGCTGTTGCCTCGTTGCCCAGTGTATCGTGCAGCGTAAGTTTACCGAAATCAATTCCTTCTTCATCAAACTTTATCTCGGTACTATCTATGGAATAGTACACCTTGGTATAGTTTACTCTTATACCACCTTTGGTTAGTTTTAGCTTACCCAGCATATCCGTTCTATTGCTGTTGGCTTTTATTTCCAGATCACCACTTACATACCCTTTCATTTCGGAGAATATGTCGGACAAGTAGTTGTTCAGAAAATCTATTTTCGTGTTATTAAACTTCGTAATCGTATTCAATGGAGTACCTACACTATCCTTCACATTGTAAGAACCTTTTACTACAAAATCATGATCTTTATTAGGCGACACTGCATCAAAATCTATCATGCCGGACTGATGATTATACTTAGCCATTACATTCACCTGACCCACAGAATCACTGTCTAGTTTAAAGTGTGATTCATGAATATTTGCGGTAGCATTAAAATCACCAAAGAAGTCATTCAACTCTATAGTACCATTGGTTTTCCCCGATAGTTTAGGATTCTTAAATAAAGGCTCTATTGCATCTCCAAGCTCTACATCCTGCAGTCTTATTACCAGGTTATTGGTAATACCATCATCCGCCTTGCAGGTCTCCATTTCTATCTGTTGTTTACCTTGCAGAAACTTCACATTTTGTGCCGATACAAATTCTCTACGTACTTCTACTTCTCCTTCTTTTTCAAGTGTCCATTTCTTCTGGTTCAATACAAAGGACGAAGGTTTGAAATGTACTTTCACTCCATCCGACATATCATAGATATCCGCATTAATATCCGCCTCGTTTATAGCACCCTTTCCCGTAGCTTGTATAGACACAGCAGAGTGATCGTTTGCCGATTGAATATTCAATCTTACATCCGGAAAATTAAGGCTATCACTAATCTTCAGATTACCTACATCCGAGTGTAAGGATAAGCTATCAAAGTTGCCATTACCCAATAGATGGGCATTGTTTATGTAGTAATGTTTATAACCAGCAAAAGGGACAAATGTATTGAACGATAAAGTATTCTTCACCGTATTCAATGCCCCATATAAATAGCCACTATCAAAGCCCGAAATATTGCTATTAAACAAACGTAGATAAGGCTCTACTTTTTTAGTATCCAGTTCAAACTTAAAGTCCTGATTGGCAGGCACTTTTGAAGGTGCCTGTATATAACTTGGATAGTAGTGATTTAGAAATGACTGGAAACTATTCGGCAGATCCAGAATACTGAATTTACCATGCAACTGTGCACTAAAATCATTACCCATCAGCGTAAGATACTTGATGCTATCTTCTTTCAAAAAGGTAGTAAGGTTCAAGGAATCAAAGGATAGTTTGATATTATTACCATCAATGGCAGCATTGATAAACTTGGCATTCCCCAGGAAGTTATCGATATTGGTTCCGGCAAAATTAGCATCCAGTAGACCCGTTATTTTAATGTCGTTGTTGGTGAAATTTAGTTTCTTAAAATTAGAGTTTACCAGATCACCAAGGATATTAAACTTAGGTACTTTGCCGGTCATATCCACTTCCACCTGACTATTAAAATTAAAGTTAGGATCATCTACTTTTACCTCCCCGTTAAAGTACCTTTTCTGAAAGGTACCGTTGGTGATTATTTTAGTATAATCATACCCGTTAAACTGGAACAATCCTATATTACCCTGAAAAGTAGTTTTCAGTTTATCAAACACAAAACTGCTACCCGTAATGGTACCATCACAATCCACCAGACCAAGCAATTTGTTGTGCAATAGTTTGCCTAAATCAAAGTGTGTAGTTTGTATTGTACCCGCGTAAGTAGCATTAGCCTGAGATGGTATTTTGATGGCAAGCTTGGTAGCCACGGCACCTATTTGTGTACTCCAGACACCCTCTGTTTTAAAGTCGGTAAGGGTACCCAGGTAATTCCCTTTATACGTAAAGTCGCCCAAGGTATTCAGGTCAGGATCTACTACCGATTTTAATGGCGGTACAAAGATGCTTAAATCGGTGTAGTTACTTTTTACCGTACCTCCATTTAAGGTAATAATAGTTTTATCAATATCTGCCAGTCCCTTCATTCCAAAGGCACCACTTATATAGGTACTATTGCCAATTCTGGCACTCATATTATTAGTGGTAAAGTCTGCAACCGACCCTTTAAAGTCGCCACTCAGACTACAATCCTTTTTCCAGTCTTTCAGCTCCGAAGCAAAGTAGGCAATATCATCGGTATGTACCTGCGCATTATCAAACTTACCTATCATGGTCACCTTGGTAATGTACTCGTTAAAGTCGTCGTTGAAGTGTTTAAACTTCATAGCATAATAGCTACCAATATGACTTTTATTCGTTACCAGATCCAGGTTATTAAATTCCATGATCCTTGGCGTAAAACGAATATCCGATTTCAGTTTCTTCACCACAAATCCACTCCTTTCCTTTGCCGACAGTTGCATTTTAGCCCTCAGGGTATCTTTCAAAACACTCACATTATCAAAGCTACTATTGATATGACGAACAAAAATATGATCGCCATCAAACTCTTTAGTAGGTTTTGTATGACCCCAGTCAAGGGCAAATGTGCCGTCTTCAATCTTTAGTTTGTTGATGGTCAGATTCAGGTTGGCAGGATTCAACAACAGGCCGGTATCGGCAGAATAATCACCTACTTTAGGCTTTAGCGAATCAGGTCGCAATCCTTCATAATCGTAGATGGTAAATACGGGCTGATGAATATTTATCTGATCTATCTGTAGCTTTTTAGTAACCAGGTTAAAGTCTTTCACTG
>CANFLJ010000166.1 GCA_947447815.1 Chitinophagaceae bacterium
AAATCATCCGATGACTGGACCAGTGGTTTTTATCCTGGTTGTTTATGGTATGCTTATGAATTAAGCAAGGATAACAACTTTAAGCAATATGCTATACAATGGACTGCTGGCATTGAAAGACAAAAGTATAATACCAAAACGCATGACTTGGGATTTCGCTTTGGCTGCTCCTTTGTAAAAGGTTTAAAACTTGCACCTAATGACAGTGCAACTGCAAGATATAAAGAGATTGTTTTAACGGCAGCCAAAACGATGGATCAGCGCTTTGTGCCTGAAATTGGTGCCTATACTTCCGATTGGGATTTTAAACCATTGCCCAACTCTGTTCCTGTAGTAATTGATATTATGATGAATCTGGAAATGTTATTATGGACCGCTCAAAATGGAGGGGATACAGAAAGAGTGAAGCGTTGTATTACGCATGCTGCTACTTCTTACCGGGATTTAATAAGGCCTGATGCCAGTAGTTTTCATATTGCCCGTTACGATAAAAATACTGGCCAATTATTAAATCAGGGACAATTACAGGGGGATGTAGATTCCAGTACCTGGTCACGTGGGCATGCCTGGATGATATATGGTTTAGTAACATTATACCGATTTACAAAAGAGGAACAATATCTGCTTAAAGCAATGAAAGAGAGTGATTATTTCCTGCAGCATTTACCAAAAGACAGGATTGCAAGATGGGACTTTCAATCTGCTATAGATTACCGGGATGCTTCAGCCTCTGCAATAGTTTGTTCTGCATTATTAGAGATGCAGGGCTATATTAAAAATCGAAAGAAACAAAGACATTACTTATCGGAAGCCGAGAAGATACTAGAATCATTATGCCAAAAGCCTTATTTCTCTGAAGGAACAAATACCAACTGTCTGCTATTACATTCCACGCAATATTTTCATAGAACGGATAACACAGATGTCCCTTGTTCGTTTGCTGATTACTATTTCATGGAGTCGTTGGTAAGATATAAAGCGTGGAGGAGTAAAAGAAATCTGGCCTTATAATGAGCTGTATTCTAATATTTTAAATAAGCATTACAATCAAATAATGAAAATACAATTCACTCATACTCCAGTTTTAATTCTTCTGACTGTCCTAATTTTTGTTACTTCTGGAAATGGACAAGTTAAAAAAATCTTACCAAAAGGGAAATCAACTCAATTGAAAATAAACCCAAGTAGTCAATCCAAACTTGTAAAAACGCAAGGTTCTACGGAGAGCGATAATGTATGGTGTAGCTTACAAGATAAAGCAGGCAACTTGTGGTTTGGTACTACTGGTGAAGGTATTTATCGTTATGATGGAAAATCGTTTAGTCAATTTACAGTAAAAGATGGGCTAAACAGTAATGCTGTTTATTCATTATTAGAAGATATAGCTGGAAATATTTGGATTGGTACACTTGATGGAATTTGCCGTTACGATGGAAATAAAATAAGCCGTATACCAATCACAGGAAACCTTGTTTCTAAAGATAACAGTGACAATTATTATAATAGTCAATCCAAAAAGAATACAGTTTGGAGTATGTTGCAGGATAAAAGTGGAAAGATCTGGTTTGGAACTGGCGATGGTGTTTATACCTACAATGGAAAAATATTTATTCATTTTTTACAAAATGATGGAGTAATTAATAAAGAAAAACTTCATCTTAAAATGATTGATTGTATGGTAGAAGATAAAAATGGTACTATCTGGTTCGCCTCAGGATGTCCTCCTGGTATGGAGGGCGTTTGCCGATACGATGGTAAATCAATCAGTAGTTTTAAACCCAATGGTGATGGTTGGATTCGTAGTATAAAAGAAGATAAAAAAGGTAACTTATGGTTTGGAGGTAGAAATCACGGTAATTTTATTTTTGATAGAAAAAACTTTACCAATTTTACCAAGAAAGTAGGCATAGGGAATCCTATTTTGGTAGACAAGAAAGGTAATATCTGGTTTAATGGAGAAGAAAAACTATCTACTGTAGAAAGTGATGGTGGAATTTGGTGTTATGATGGAAAAAACTTTACTAATTTGGGTATTAAGAATGGAATGAGTAAATACTTTGTATGGTGTATGTTTGAAGACAAAAATGGAAACATTTGGATAGGCACTCGAAACACAGGTCTATATAAGTACGATGGAAAAACTTTTACCAGTTTTACTGAATAGTAATTAATATAAATAAATACTGTAGATTACAAGTAGTTTGAATAGTATTAGGGGAGTCGATTTCAATTTTAGGTGTATTTTGTCCTCAATTAAATCAAGTATTTTTGTAATTCGTTATTTTATGAATAAAGCTAATTATATAATTGTACTTCTTGTTTTATATTCTTGTACAAATAGTCAATCTGAAAAACTAACAGGTACTAAACAAGATACCAAGTCAAAAATTAATTCTAAAAGTGACAAACGAATAGAAATTGAAGGACGTGAGATGAAATGCGGCTTGTATATAGACATTGATGGCGATATTTACTTTAAAACAATTGACAATTCTAATAATATGGATTCTATTCGTTCAAATGAAATTGAGTATGCCAAGTTGAACTACATATATAATGCGGATAAATCGGATACGAACTATGGTGGACTTATGAAGATGAAATATGTAGTAGATACTTCGACTTTCAAAATAGTTAATACATTTTATTTTAAAGATAAAAATCATGTATACGACTTTACTCCAATGGTTGATGGTGGAACAATTGCTGTAAATTCTGATATTGATGTCAAGACTTTTAAAGCCTTAGCATGTGAGTATTTTGCTAAAGATAAAAGGCATTGTTACTATCGTGGAAACATAATAGAAGGGGCAGACTTAAAAAGCTTTAAAGTATTAGATTCATTACGTGGCAGTTCAATTTCTTACGATAAAAACAATGTTTATGAATTTGAAAACAAATTGACCGCTAAAGAAATAAAAGAAGAAAAGCTTGACTACTTGGTAAAGAAGAAAAAATACAACTAATATTAGGCATGGCTTTATTAGGGATTGACTTTATATATTTGGTAAAGAATGTATTATTAATTTTGAAATTTTAGGACCATAATTAAACGGCAATAGAACATTAAAAAACAAACATAAACTATGGCACTTATTAATCCTCACATTAACTTCAATGGAAATGCCGAAGAAGCATTTACCTTTTACAAATCTGTATTTGGCGGAGAATTTGCAAAAATTATGCGATTTAAAGATCTGGCAAGTGATGAGTTTCCGGTAGCAGATCATGAAGCAAATAAAATAATGCACATTGCTTTGCCAATTGGAAAAAATATTTTAATGGCTAATGATGTTCCGGAGATTCTGGGAAAAACAAATGAAAATGAGAACAGGTCTAAGATAGCCATCAGCGCAGAAAGTAAGGAAGAAGCAGATACATTATTCAATGGCCTTTCGGCAGGAGGGCAAATAGAGTATCCAATAGGTGATAGTCCATGGGGCTCCTATTTTGGAAGCTTCAGAGATAAATATGGCATAGAATGGATGGTAGACTTTGATCCGAATTATAAAGGCCAACTATAACTGAAGATAATCTTCAATTCAAGACATAAAGTTCCTGTCCACTTTTATGATATCATTTTATATTATCATAAATGCTGCATTGTATTTAATTTAATATTCTAAGGGGAATATTTACTATACAAAATAATTATTCCAATAAACTTTTTATATTCTTCTAATGTTACTATAAAAAATTAATTTATATAGTAGTAATGACTGAAGAGATAGAAAAAATAAGAAAAGCAATAGAGCCTTTAAGGCAACAGATCATTAATCATAAAGTATATTCAGCAATTAAAGACTTAAATGATTTGAAAGTTTTTATGCAATATCATGTTTATGCTGTTTGGGACTTTATGTCTTTGCTAAAAACACTTCAAAAAAACTTAACGTGCATAGATGTACCATGGTATCCTAAAGGTTCTGCGGATAATAGGTATCTAATAAACGAAATTGTAGTAGGAGAGGAGTCCGATATTGACCACAATGGCATTAGAAAAAGCCATTTCGAAATATATCTTGATGCTATGAAACAATGTGGTGCAGATACCAGTCAAATGGAGAATTTTATTGATGAATTAAAAAAGACAGGAAATTTTAATACAGCTTTTCAATCATCTCAAACCCCAATAGAAGCAAAAGAGTTTGTTGAATTTACATTTAATATAATAGATATTGGTAAAGATTATTTACAATCAGCCATTTTTACATTTGGTCGTGAAGATCTAATTCCAGGTATGTTTATTTCTATTGTAAATGATATTCATAATAAATTTCCTGATAGTATTTCAATTTTCAAATACTATCTTGAAAGGCACATTGAAGTAGATGGCGACCATCACAGTCATCTTGCAATACAAATGACCTCATCCTTATGTGCTAATAATCCATTATTTTGGGAAGAAGCGGAAAAAGTAGTCATTGCATCTTTGCAAAAACGAATTAACCTTTGGGATGGTGCATACAGACAAATATTGAACTAACAAATTCACTTAATCTTCAATAGTCTCTGTTTTTTAAATAATAAAGGATTTACATTAATTATTATCAGTGATGTAGCGTAGGCAGATAGTTGAATACAATTGAAAGTTTAATGAACTAGCTTATTCCACATATTCCATTAAGGGAATAAGAACTGTTGTCTTGGTGCCCTTGCCAAGGGTAGAATCAATATTAATCATTCCATTTAAAGAGACCGCTCGCTCTCTCATACCCAACAATCCATGATGAGCCTTTGTATCTACTGCATTTATATCAAAACCAACACCATCATCTTCTATAGATAATACAATATGTTCATTCTCCATTCTTAATTCTATTACAACCAGATTTGCTTTAGCGTAACGCAGAATATTGGTAAAACATTCCTGATATATTCTAAATAGCACTAAACTGATATTGCTATTAATTTCCATTCCCTTTTCCTGGCTTATATTGGTATTAAATTCAATATCGATGTTAGTAGTGGTTTTATAGCTGCTCAATAACCATTGCAAAGCACCAATAATACCAATGTCGGTCAACATTTGAGGGTAGAGGTTATTATATAATCTTCTGCTTGTTTCAACTGTTTCCATGGTTATCTTTTCAAATTCTTCCAGTTTATCTGCTAGGAGGGTTTTATCTGAATCAATATTTCTTTTAATCCATG
>CANFLJ010000167.1 GCA_947447815.1 Chitinophagaceae bacterium
AGTTTTAATTATACTTTTTATAGATTGTTTCAAGAACAATGAGCGAGGAAGCTAAAAATGTGGACAAAAGTTTTTGGTAGTATTTGTTCTGTGACTTTTCCAATCTCTTACATTTGTAAATTACGTGCTGAAACTAAGTGTAATTGGAACGATATGAATAGAGAAGAAAAGTTTATGCAGGCCGCAATAGAGGAAGGTCTAAAGGGGATGAGAAATAATGAAGGCGGTCCATTTGGTTGTGTTGTAGTAAAAAATGACGAAATTATTGGCCGTGGTCATAATCTGGTAGTAGGTACTAACGATCCTACAGCACATGCCGAAGTAACTGCCATAAGAGATGCTTGCAAGAATATTAATGATTTTCAATTAGAGGATTGTGAGATATACACAACCTGCGAGCCTTGCCCAATGTGTTTAGGCGCCATTTACTGGGCCCGACCTGCCGTAATTTATTATGGCAATACCCGACAAGATGCAGCCGATATAGGCTTTGACGATTCTATGATTTATGATGAGATAACCCAACCACTACATAAAAGAATAATCCCCATTAAACCTATTGGCAGAGAACAAACAATGGAAATGTTTAAAGAGTGGGCAATTAAAAATGATAAGACTGAGTACTAATAATAAAAATTAAATTAAGACAGATGAGTGAATTAATGTTACAATTAAATGAGACCGTAAATTTTATTAAAAGCAAAATTGGTACTTCTACAAGAATAGGTATCGTATTGGGAAGTGGACTAGGGAATCTTGCAGAAGTAATTAAAGTAAATCAATCAATTCCATATTCCGAGATACCAAATTTTCAAACCAGCACCGTAAAAGGACATGGTGGCAGATTAATACTGGGCGAACTTGGTGGCGTAACAGTATTGGTAATGAGTGGTCGTTTTCATTTTTATGAAGGCTATACACCCGATCAGGTGATATTGCCTATCCGAGTAATGAAGTTGCTAGGAGTAGAAACAGTTTTATTGTCCAATGCAGCCGGTGGGGTAAATCCTAACTTTAAAGTAGGTGACCTGATGATTATCAATGATCATATTAGTTTCTTTACGGCTAATCCATTGATAGGTAAAAATGTAGAAGAATTAGGTACCCGTTTCCCTGATATGAGCGAGCCTTATAGTCTGGAAATAATAGATAAAGCATTGGCAATAGCTAAAGCAAATAATATAGAAATTCATCAGGGAGTTTATACAGCAGTTACCGGACCTACTTTTGAAACACATGCGGAATACAGATTGATAAAAACAATTGGTAGTGATGTGGTAGGAATGAGTACTGTACAGGAAACTATTGCTGCAGTGCATTGCGGTATGAAAGTATTTGCGGTAAGTGTTGTTACTGATCTTGGCATAAGAGATAATAACAATGTAATTACTCATGAGGAAGTATTGCAGGCTGCTAAAGAAGCTGAACCTAAACTGACCTTATTGTTTACCGAACTGGTAAAGGTTATTTAATTTGACTTTTTGAAAATTCGATATAATATTGCATACATATAATCATTCATTATAACAGATCATTATACCTAAATTAAATCTTATGGTTAACAGAAAAGTACTAACGCTAGATGAATTTACTATCTTCCAGAAACGTCAGTTTGCCTCTGCTACAGGGGAATTAAGTGGATTGCTCCGTGATATCGGTTTAGCTTCTAAACGTATCAATGTAGAAGTAAATAAAGCAGGATTAGTGGATATATTGGGCGATCATGGTTCTACCAATGTACAAGGAGAAGAAGTAAAGAAACTGGATATCTATGCCAACGATCAGATGATTAGAGTATTGCAACATGGTATTAGCTGTGCTGGTATTGGTAGCGAAGAAATAGACGACTTTGTAATCTTTGATGATGAAGTAAGTTTGAATAGTAAGTATGTTGTTATGTTCGATCCTTTGGATGGTAGTGGCAATATAGACGTGAATATTTCTATTGGTACAATCTTTAGTGTATTTAAAAGAATCACTCCATTAGGTACACCGGTAACTAAAGAAGATTTCTTGCAAAGAGGCGATCGTCAGGTGGCTGCAGGTTATGTGATATATGGTTCATCTACCATGCTGGTATATGCTACACGCAGAGGGGTAAACGGTTTTACGCTTGACCCTGCAATAGGTGAATTCTGTTTAAGTCATCCTGATATTAAATGTCCAGCTGCAGGAAATATATATTCTGTAAATCATGGTAATTATTATCAGTATGATGGCGGTATACAGGAATATATAAATGTATGTCAACAAAAAACAAAGGCTACTGGCGGACCATACACTCAACGTTATATAGGTAGTATGGTGGCAGATGTACACCGCAATCTGTTGAAAGGAGGGATATTTATGTATCCTACTACCAGAGATAAACCAAAGGGTAAACTAAGATTAATGTATGAGTGTAATCCTTTTGCATTTATCGTAGAAATGGCTGGCGGTAGAGCTACAGATGGTAAGAAAAGAATACTGGAAGTAGAGCCTACCGATTTGCATCAACGTTCTGCATTATTTATAGGTAGTCCATTGATGATGGATGAACTGGAAAAATATTATCCACTTGCATAGATTAAAACGGAGTATGTTTTTACGCTTTATTTTAATTGCATTCCTGTTTTGTTGTGCCGATATGTGTAAGGCACAACAAAAGCTGGAGCCCGGAAAAATGAGCTACATATATACTTCCCATCCTTATTGTATACTGTATCACGATACGCTTTATTCTGGCAGTAGGGAGTTTAGAAAATTATTTTACAGAACAGGAAATCAACCATTGATTGACCTATATAAATTGCATCAAAAGTGTAAGATATGGGGTAATGGAATTACCTATGTAGGCACCATTGCTTCTATCTGGGGTATTGCTACTATTTCCGATAAATCCAGCAATTCATCGCAAAGAACACTTGGTTGGGTAAGTTTGATAGGAGGGGTTGGTTGCGATATTGGCGGTACTATATTAATCATGAATGGACAGAAAGCATTGGCTACAGCGGTACATTTGTTTAACCTTAAATATGCCAAAGCAACGGTAGGCATTGGAGTAGGGGCACAGGAAGCAGGACTGGTAGTGAACTGGTAAGTAATACTGAATTTATTATGAAGAATATCATTGAAGTAAATAAACTGGTTAAGCATTACGGCGATTTTCAAGCAGTAAAAGGAATTAGTTTTAATGTGCAGGAAGGGGAGATATTCGGCTTACTGGGGCCTAATGGTGCTGGTAAATCTACAACCCTGGAAATCATAGAAACTTTAAGAGAAAAAACCAGTGGAATCATTATCGTAGATGGGTTTAATATTGACACACATCCCAATGATATCAAAAAAATAATTGGAGTACAGTTGCAGACCAGTGGCTTTTATCCCGGACTTAATCTGATAGAGTTAATCAATCTCTTTTGCGGATTGTATAATCAGGAAGCCGATGCTAAAGTACTGCTGGAAAAAGTAAATCTGTACGATAAAGCAAAATCAAAAGTAAAAGAACTGAGCGGTGGTCAAAAACAACGTTTTTCTATTGCAACTACTTTGATTAATAAACCAAAGATTATTTTTCTGGATGAACCTACTACAGGGTTAGATCCTCAGGCTCGTAGAAATCTCTGGGATCTCATCAGAGATATCCGTAGTCAGGGGACAACAGTTATTCTAACTACGCACTACATGGATGAAGCCGAAGTATTGTGCGATAGAGTAGCCATTATAGATCAGGGTAATATTATAGCAATAGCGACGCCTGATCAACTGATTGATGATCTGGTTGCTACTGGATTTGAACGTCCAAAAGAAATGAAACAAGCTAATCTGGAAGATGTATTTATCAATCTAACAGGACATGCCATCAGAGAAGAATCTTAGTCTTTTTATTAAATATACATTTAATAGAAATTGAATTAGAAAATATCAAACGAATGGAGAGGGTTAATTAATTCTCTCCATTTTTATTTTATACAAGCCTATTAAATAGTAATTATATACTTTTGCGCCTCAAAACAATAAAAAAATGAGCACTCAACTATCATCATTATTACAACGTTTCAATGAGCCAGAAACGTTGAAAATGGCTAAACTAGGTAGAGAACTAAGAGCAAAAGGGGTAGATGTTATTGACCTTAGTCTTGGAGAACCTGATTTTGATACCCCTCAACACATCAAAGATGCTGCTATAAAAGCTATCAATGATAACTGGAGCCATTATACTCCTGTTGCTGGTTTTATGGATTTAAAAGAAGCTGTTTGTACTAAGTTGAAACGTGATAATAACTTAGACTACAAGCCTGAAAATATTATTGCTTCTACAGGAGCAAAACAAACTTTAGCCAACTGTATTCTGGCTTTAGTAGATAAAGATGATGAAGTAATTATCCCTACTCCTTACTGGGTTACTTATTCAGAACTGGTAAAAATTGCTGGTGGTAAAGTAGTAGAAATCAGAACTACGGTAGAAAGTAAGTTCAAGATTACTCCTGCTGAATTAGAAGCAGCTATTACTCCTAAAACAAGAGTATTCATGTTCTCTTCGCCATGTAATCCTTCAGGATCTGTATACAGTAAAGAAGAATTAGCAGGATTAGCAGACGTATTCCGTAAACATCCAGGAATAGTAATTCTGAGTGATGAAATATATGAGTACATCAATTACATGGGTAAGCACGAAAGCATTGCTCAGTTTGATGATATTAAAGATCAGGTAGTAGTGATTAATGGTTTGAGTAAAGGTTTTGCGATGACAGGATGGCGTCTTGGATACATGGCGGCTAATACCGACATCGTAAAGGCTTGTGAAAAGTTACAGGGCCAATTTACCTCTGCAACTTGTTCTATCACTCAAAAAGCTGCTGTAGCTGCATTGGTCGGCGATTTGAAACCTAGTCAGGATATGGCAGAAGAGTTTGTAAGAAGAAGAACTAAAACACTTGAACTAGTAAAAGATATTCCTGGGTTGAAATGTTTTGAGCCAGAAGGAGCATTCTATATCTTCCCTGATATGAGTTACTATTTTGGTAAATCGAATGGTACGGAAGTGATTACCAATTCTGCAGATATGAGTATGTATTTATTAAATACTGCACACGTATCTTCTGTAATGGGAGAAGCCTTTGGCGAGCCAAATTGTGTACGTTTCTCTTTCGCTAATAGCATGCCTAA
>CANFLJ010000168.1 GCA_947447815.1 Chitinophagaceae bacterium
TTCTCTAACTCTTTAATCTTCTTATTTGGTGCTGGCTTCTTTGACATGTTTGACTTTTTAGGCCACCAATCTAGTCTACCATGCTTTCTTAACCAAACTAAAGTAGTTGCATTCCCTTGAATGCCATACTTTCTCTGTGCAGCATTCTGCGAAAGCTCCCCTTTTTCAATCTCATTTACAACTTGCAATTTAAACGCTAAGCTGTAATCTTTTTGTGTCTTCTTCTTAATTCTGAATTGTCCTGTATTCATTGTGGTTAATACAATTTTGTGTCAACCTATTTCAGGACGTAGCACTGCGAAGAAGAAAAAAAGCTTCGATAGTTAACTGTCGAGGTTTTTTTGTTGGTATAATCAAATATTAGTAACATTGAAATCTAAAACCACCCGATATGAAACTCAAACTATTCTCTCTTTTTGTTTTAATGGCTCTTGCTTTTGGGGTAAAAGCGCAATGGAGTGCTGTTGGTAACTTTACGTCTACATTTGATAGTGCAATTCAATGCGTTATTAATGATAAAGAAGGAAATGTATATGTTGCTGGTAGTTTTACAAATTCTAGTGGGAATAAATATGTAGCTAAATGGAATGGTACTTCATGGAGTGAATTAGGTGGTGTAAATTCTTTAGGTGCAAAAGGACCAATACTTTATATGTGCATAGATATAAAAGGAAATGTTTATATTGCAGGATGCGATACAATTTCAAATAGAATAGGAGCTAATTATATAGCTAAATGGGATAAAGAAAGCAATATCTGGAGTGAGTTAGGATCTGATTCACTTAATACTCCACATGTAATTATATCTTCAATATGTTGTGATAAAAGTAACAACATATTTGTAGCACATATAATAAATGATAGTTCCAGTTATTTTAGTAGTTATGTGAGTAGGTGGGACGGAAAAAATTGGACTAAACTACCCTTTATGCCAAATATATCAAGTGAAGCTATTTATAATGTTTGTGCAGATGATTCTGGCAATGTATATGCATCTGGTGGTTATCCTGCACCTTCGAATTATCATAATTATGTTGTTAAATGGGATAAAGCAACTAATAAATGTACAGTTTTAGGAACAACTCCTTTCAGTTTAATGAATTATACTCTTTATATAGACAGAATGGGCAATTTATATGCTGGTGCTTATTGCTCTTCCTTCAATAATAACACTACTTATAATGTATCAAAATGGAATGGAACAAGTTGGGTTCAATTAGGAGGAAATAACGCATTGGGTGTTAATAATACTATATGGTCTATTTGTGCAGATAATATTGGAAACGTATACGCTGCAGGTGATTTTACAAATAGTACAAATCATAACTATATTGCTAAATGGACACAATCAACAAATAAGTGGAGTGTATTAGGGGGAACAAACCCAGTGGATTCAAATTGGGGAATTGCTTCTATTTGTATTGATAATGGTGGAAATTTATTTGCTGCTGGGTCGCTTATAAATAAGATTGGGAAGATCTATCTTGCAAAGTACGGACTCCCATCACCTGCTCAGTACATTGATAAATTAGACACCACTACCTGTGCTGTATCTGTAGATGTTCCTGTTAGAGGAAAAAACCTGTATAATATTTCTAAACTAAATGGGTCTATTCATTGGGATACTGCCTACTTAAATTTAGGAGGGATAAAGTTTGATAGTACCTATTTAAAAATGAACTTCAATCAGATAGATGTTACTCATGCTGCCAATGGATATCTTACTTATAACTGGAGTGATAGTATAGGGCATACTGTAGCAGATTCGGCCCCTTTATTTACCATGGTTATGTATCCTAAACCAAACGTATCGGGTGGTACAGGAATCTGGTTTGATAGCATTCCAAGTAAATTGGCAATAGATACGGCAATAGGAATAACAGCAACAAACGCCACTTATAATAATGGCTGGATAATACTAAGTGATACACCACAGATTATTCAGAATGTAAATATACTTACTTGCTTTGCGGGCTGTTTGCCGATACACTATCAATGGTATCTGAATGGTGTGGCAATTCCTTTTGATACTTTAAATTATATATACCCCAACAGTGGAGGAGTATATACTTGTATGGTATCGTATAGAACGGGCCATGTGGTAAGTTCCAATTCAATAAATGTATTGTTGCCCGTTACCTTGGTATCATTAAATGTGCAGAGAACAAAGGGGGTTAATATTATCAACTGGCAAACCGCCACAGAAATAAATACTAGCCATTTCAATATTCAAAGAAGTACCAACGGGAAAGACTTTGAAACGATAGGGAAAGTAGATGCAAATGGAGCAAGTACCTACACGTTCAACGATGCCCTCAGTATTGACGACTCACGATTCACGAAGTTGTATTACCGCTTGGAGATAGTAGATAAAGATGGAAGTAAAACCTATAGTGAAATTCGCTCTGTATATCTCACGACTGACGACTCAGGATTCACGATTAGTCCGAATCCAGCAAAGGATTATGTAACCATTACGGGTAGCAATATCAAACAAGTAAAACTGCTTGACAATATGGGAAGAGTAGTGGTAGTAAAAGAAGTAAACAGTACCACTATCAATATTCCGGTTAATCGTTTATCCAAAGGATTGTATATGGTACAAGCCATTTATACTGATGGTAATATGAAGACAGAAAAGGTAGTGGTGGAATAGAAGGAATATATTTTATAATTAAACTTACAATAAACTATGAAGAAGACAATAATAAGTATACTCGTTTTAATAATTGCCATCCCTTCTTTCTCACAATTGATAGCCGGGGTTGCTCCTGCTGGAGATACTATTTGGAATAGCAGCTTTTATGTTTCTGCAGAAAAAATTCCATACAATTATGCAATTGACAGCATAGATATTGATAGTGACGGGAAATATGATTTTTTATTTTATATACAGGTAGGGAATATATCCGTTGATTTAGGCCCCTTTGTTTGCCTATTAATTCTTAATAATAATTTTAAGATAGCCATCGATACCTCAGGTAATTCTAAATGGACTAACTATTTTGACCTAAATGACACATTAAAAATGAAAGGGCCAAAACGATGGAGTTCTGATAGTATTAATTACATTTTTGCAACAGGAATGGGGGGTACCATTCCCCCTAATTATTATAACGGATTTCACAATAAATATTTCTGGTTTAAAAATATCAATACGAATAAAGAAGGTTGGTTAAGAATAAGCGGAGTAGATTCACCATTAAAAGACAGTATGTATGTCTCTATTGATCAATATCTGTTAGCGTCCTCCAATTCTCTTCCTACAAAACTGCAGTCATTTAATGTTCAAGGATCAAAAACAGAAAACACCATCAGTTGGCAAACTGCCACAGAAATAAATACTAGCCATTTTAATATTCAAAGAAGTAACAACGGGAAAGACTTTACCACGATAGGAAAAGTAGATGCAAAGGGAGCAAGCACCTACACGTTCAACGACCAATCCCACCCACCCACACCCCCATCCCCTAAAGGGGTGCTTTACTACCGCTTAGAGGTGGTTGATAAAGATGGCAGTAAAACCTATAGTGAAATTCGCTCTGTATCTCTCACGACTGACGACTCAGGATTCACGATTAGTCCGAATCCTGCAAAAGATTATGTGACGATTACGGGTAGTAATATCAAACAAGTAAAACTACTTGACAATATGGGTAGAGTAGTGATAGTAAAAGAAGTAAACAATACACCTATTAATATTCCGGTTAGTAATTTATCCAAAGGATTGTATATGGTACAAGCCACTTACATTGATGGTAGTATGAAGACAGAAAAGGTTGTGGTGGAATAAATTACCCTCTTATACCCAATCCTTCGGTGCCAGACAAGCCTGCAATAATTTATCTTCTTCGCTACCTGCAATGGGCTGATAATTATATTCGAACCTAACTGTTGGAGGAAGGCTCATTAAAATACTTTCAATACGGCCATTGGTTTTAAGGCCAAAGATGGTTCCTCTGTCGTGCACCAGGTTGAACTCTACATAACGACCTCTTCTTATTTCCTGCCAGTGCTTATGTTCGGGATTATAAGCTGTATGCTTTCTCTTTTCTACGATGGGTACATAGGCATCCATAAACGCATAGCCACAATCCCTGGCCAGATTTATCCAGAAGTCTACGGGCTTATCGTCGGTTGCTCTTTGATAATCGTAAAATATACCACCAATACCACGGCGTTCGTTGCCACGGTGGGTGTTTACAAAATAATCGTCGCAATGTTTTTTGAATGCAGGGAAAAAGGAAGCATCGCTTTTATCGCAGGCATTCTTATAGGTCTGATGAAAAAGAATAGCATCTTCGTCTATCAGATAATAAGGGGTAAGATCGGTACCACCACCAAACCAGCGGTCCATCACTTCGTCCTGCTCGTTGTACAATTCAAACATTCTGTAATTACAATGAACGGTAGGCACAAAAGGATTGATGGGATGGATAACCAGGCTTAGTCCACAGGCAAACCATTTATGTCCATCTATCTTCAACTGCTGACGCATGAGGGGGGTAACATCGCCAAAAACGATGGAGGTATTTACGCCTCCCTTTTCAAATACATTTCCATTGGCTATTACGCGGGTTTTGCCACCACCACCTTCGGGGCGCTCCCACTTATCTTCTATAAAAGAGGCCTTGCCATCACATTGCTCCAGGGCATCACAGATGGCATCCTGTAGATTGTGTACAAAGTTTATCCAGATTTCTTTGGTGTTGTTCATCTTTAATCTTGTTGCAAGTTTCTAGTTGCAGGTTACTGGTAATACAACAAACTGGCAACATGGAACTAGCAACCAGTAACTGTATTTGTATTCATTATCACATTATCGAATCATCACATTATCAAATTAATCTTCTTCTATTTCTTTCAGCTTCAGCGGGTTTCCTTCTACTACCAGCACTATCTCGCCTTTTACGGCCTTCTGACGGAAATAGTCTGCTACTTCTTTCAGGCTACCACGATAGTTTTCTTCAAACATCTTGGTTAGCTCTCTGGATACGCAGCATTGTCTTTCTTCGCCAAAATAAGTAGCCAGTTCATCCAACGTCTTTACCAGCCTCATAGGACTTTCGTACAGAATGATGGTTCTTTTTTCGGTAGTCAGTTGTTTTAGCTTGGTCATCCTTCCTTTCTTCAA
>CANFLJ010000169.1 GCA_947447815.1 Chitinophagaceae bacterium
CTCATCCTCAAGTATATCTTGATTGTGCTAATTTATTACAGTCTGCACCCGAAGAATGTTTATGCTTTGAAGACTCTTTTAATGGAATGATAGCCGCAAAAGCTGCTAAGATGAAATGTGTTGTAGTGCCCGCTATTCATCAGGCTAATAGTAAAAAATGGGGGGCAGCAGATTTACAACTATCCTCATTACAAAACTTCGGAAAGCTACTTTATGAGAGTTTGTAATTAGCTACAACTTACTTTAATACTTTCTTAGCTCCGTTTACCATTAATGCCAAACCATAGCCAGAACAAAGTATTTCTGTAATTTTAAGGATACTAACTCCACTATTTTCTCCCGATATACGCAATATAACCAGTATTACACCAGAAGCACAAAGCAATATTGATGCAGGAATAAAGCAATTGATAGCAGTTGTTCTTTTATTTTTTACACTTAATAATTTTATGGATATCGCCATCAAAGTACATAATATCAATCCATAGGCATAAGCAAAATAAGTAAACCCTGCAAAATCAACTTTAGATTTAATAAACAATACAGCACCTCCAATTACTAATATAGACCCTAATATTAAAGGCTCTTTATTGGAGATATTTTCTTTTCTTACCAATCTATACATAAAGATTGTAAATAAAAGATTTGTTACCCCATAAAAAGAGTATCCTAAAAAAATTGAATTTACAGTGTCTCCCAATATCAAATAACTTCCAATAACATTTAATGTTAATGCACTAAAAATAATCCATTTAGAAGTTGTATGTAGCCTTTTATTAAAATTAAGTGCCAATAAAAGTACCAGACTTAAAAATAACAAGCCATTAAGGTAGTATCCATTCTCAGACTGACCATTTGTTGTATCCCAACAATCTATTAGTAATAAAGCCCAGTAAAATATTAATCCGTGTTTCTTATAAAATTCAATCATAAAATCTATAGCTTATGTATAAGAATAATTTTAGTTAGTTTGCACCTTATTAATAGTGGATTTGCAAAACAATCTCTCTAATAAGTACAAATTAAACAGAAATAACTCAATATGACAAATGAAGAAAGAAAATTTATCGACTTCTGGGAAGCAAGACGTCATAAAAAGAAGACACTTCGTGATTATTTAAGTGGAGTTACTATTGGAATATTAATTGGCATTGGTATTATCATCAGCATTGCTTCTGGTTGGTATCAAAGAGCCAATATGGTGGCAGGATCTTCTTTAAGCCCTGCAATCCTTTTCTTTTGTGTAGCGGCAATTTCTGTTTTCTTAGGTTTCTTTCATTACCAATATACCTGGGATAACAATGAAAAAAGATATCTTCAGATCATGAATAAAGAAAAAAAGAAAGCTGATTCTGAAATTCATCAAAACCAACTTTCTTAATTTAAAAAGCCTTCAACTAATTACAAGTAACTAGTTGAAGGCTTTTAGAGTGCATTACTGGAAACCAGTAACTAGCAACTAAAATATCTTCCTTGATATCAATTATTTCTTTTTAGTCTTCTCTTTCATATCCTGCACTTTCTTCTGTGTTTCCATTACCTGAGAATAACGTTCCTGCCATTTACTTTTTGTCTTAGGCTTAGTTCTTGCTTCTTGTAATTTAGCCAGAATCTGATCGTGATTGATGATGTATTTCTGAATAATAAACTGCAGTATCAATGTCAAAGTATTAGATACGGTATAGTACCAGGTAAGTGCTGCCGGCAATCTGTTGAAGAAGAACAACATCATGAATGGGAATATATAAGGCATGTACTTCATAGCAGGATTATCCTGTGTAGGAGTGGAAGCCATATTATACATAGAGATAGCAAAACTGGTTATAACAGCAGTAATAGTAAATAAACTAATATGATCACCAAAGCCCATTGGTACTTCAAATGGCAGACGAGCTATTACATCGTATTGCGATAAATCGTGGCTCCATAGAAACGACTGCCCCCTAAGTGATATATTGGAATTAAAGAAACTATACAAGGCAAAGAAGATCGGTATCTGTAACAATGCTGGTATACATCCTCCTAATGGATTCACTCCTGCTTCTCTGAAAAGTTTCATCTGCTCCATTGCAAATCCTTGTTGATCGGTTCCGAATTTCTTCTTCAAACCATCCAACTCAGGTTTTAATGCCTTCATCTTAGCTCCACTTAAATAACTGGAATAGGTTAATGGAGAAGTTACTAAACGAATGAATATAGTCAGCAACATAATTACCCATCCATAGTTTAAAACGAATCCTGCGAAGAAGTCGAACACAGGACGTATAACGTACATATTTATAGGACGAACAAAAGCATACACATCTCTACCAAGATTTACAATCTTAGCCATGCCATCTGCTTGCTTTTTCAGAATATTATAGTCATTTGGACCATAATACATTTGTAATGGAATGGTAGCTGTAGCCCCTGTAGGTATCTTCATTTGAAGAGAAGCAGTTACTTTTCCGAGTACATTAGAAGAATCTACCGCTCTTTTCCATTGTAAATTACCGTTGGTAAAACTATTCTTAGCTATCACGGTTGTATTAAAAAACTGTTGTACAACACTCACCCATTGTACAGGTTTCTCAAACTGATGGTCTGTTTTGGAAGAGATGTAGTCAAATTCATTGTTTTCCGAGAAACAAATGTTGGTCATCTGACGCTCATATTGTTGAGATGCCTCAGCTTGTACAGGAGTTGATTTCAACATAAAATTTACCTGATTACCAGTAAACAAACTTCCAGCCCCTTGTACATCAATTGTCCAGTCAACAGTGTATTCTCCTTCCTTTAATGTATAGTTGTGATTGATAATTCTGCCTGCAGAATCCTTCAATGCAAATTGTATGGTCTGACTATTATCGTTGTTTTTCACAACAGGATTAGCCTCAAAGAACAATTCATCTGTTGTAGCGGACGAAGTATTACTTGTATTAATAGAATAGGTAAGAAAAGCACTATCATTCCCTAAAACTATTGGCTTTTTGTTGTAATCATTGTAAGATTTTAGTTCTACATGCTTTATTCTACCACCTTTATTAGTAAAGGAAACTTTTATAAGCTTGTTCTCTATAGAAGTAAACACTTCTTTGCCGAAGGCAGCTTTTGCAAATGTAGCGGCGGTTCCCACTTTTGCACTTGAATCGGCTAATGCTACTTCCTTTGCATTTACTGGTTTTACTTTAGTAGCTTCTGCTCTGGCGGTGGAGTCTTGTACATGTTTTTGTTGTTTCATGTAAAACTCGTTGGTCTTATTTACCTGCCAGAAGTACAAACCAAACAAAATAGCCAGCAACACTATACCAATGACGGTATTCTTATCAAATTTCATTTATAGATATTTATTGTATAATACTTGTTCTTTATAAAGGGCGCAAATGTAAGGAATGTCTGTTAAGTGGATTAAACTATATGACAACACCCTATTTATCCCTTTTTATCGGTCAATTTTGGCCTTAACCGTACTTTAGATTTATTAAAAATATTCTGCCCCAGATCTATTCCTTTTCTGATTTCTTTCTGCCTTTCTACCGGCAAATGGATGGTGTCCTTACATTCTTTGCTGCAACAACCCTCATATTCTGCATTACAGGTTTCACATTGTATAAACAACAGATGACATCCATTATTCAAACAATTGGTATGGGTATCACATGGCTTTCCGCATTGATGACAATTAGAAATTACATCTTCGGTAATCCTTTCTCCCAGACGATCATCAAAAACAAAGTTCTTACCTATAAACTTGCTCTCCTCTCCTTTTTCCTTTATCTGACGAGCATAATTAATAATCCCCCCTTCCAGATGAAATACATTTTTAAACCCCTTGTGCAGCATGTAAGCACTTGCTTTTTCGCAACGAATACCACCAGTGCAATACATAATGATATTCTGCTCCTCCTTCCCTTTCATCATATCTACCGACATAGGCAACTGTTCTCTGAACGTATCCGAAGGAATCTCTATCGCATTTACAAAATGCCCTACTTCAAATTCATAGTGATTACGCATATCTATCACCACCGTATTACCCTCGGCAATCATTTTGTTCATGGTAGAAGCATCCACATATTTTCCCTTATTAGCCATATCAAACCCATCATCTTCTATCCCATCGGCTACTATTTTGTTGCGTAGCTTTACTTTCAGTACCCAAAAGCTTTTCCCATCATCATCTACTGCAATGTTTAGTCTTAAATCTTTTAAGTCATCGGTAGACTCCAGGAAATTTTTAAACAACTCCAGGTTCGATTCCTGTACACTTATCTGTGCATTGATACCCTCGGCAGCAATATACACACGGCCAAATACCTTAAGTGCAAATAAATTTTTGTAAAAGAAATCCCTGTAAAATTTTGGATCCTGAATTTTAAAATAACGATAAAAGCTAATGGTAATTCGCTTTTCTGTTTCCTGCAACATCAGTTGCTTAAGTTCCTCGTTGTTAACGCGGTTGTGAAGTACTGCCATAATGTTTTGATTTCTGATGAAAATTTCTAGCTTGAATAAAAAGGGGCTGCGTTTTTACTTTTTCCTTTTCATTTTTTACTTAGAAATCTAAATTTCATTTATTGATATGAACCCACTTGCATGGTGGGCGAATCGCTGCAATATTAAGAAACTGTTTGGATTGGTGGAAATCTTACCCTTAAAATAGAACCAATGTTACCCTTTCAAAGCATTCCTATTACCTATTGCCTCCTTGCCTATTGCCCGTCCTCCAATAAATATTTCTTATTCTTACAGTATTTCAATTGATTTGCATCTTCATGAATATTCTAATTGTAAACGATTCTAAGATTCCCGCTACCCGTTATGGTGGTACCGAAAGAGTAATCTGGGGATTGGGAAAGCGCCTTTCCGATATGGGGCATGCAGTAACTTTTCTGGTTGCGCAAGGTTCTTCCTGCCCTTTTGCAAGGGTAATAGAATGGGATAAATCAAAAGACATCAATAGCCTCATTCCGGAGGACATTGATGTGGTACATTTAAATCAGCAGGCAAATTTCCCATTACACAAACCCTATATTTCTACCTTTCATGGCAATGTAAATCATCCTTTTACTTTTGATAAAAACACAGTTTTCATATCTAAGAATCAGGCTGCTCGTTTTCATGGAGATATTGTTGTATA
>CANFLJ010000170.1 GCA_947447815.1 Chitinophagaceae bacterium
GATTGTGTTTAATAGCAAAGCACCATTGTATGCAAGTGAGATAAAGGTAAAAGCTAGCGTAAAAGCGAAGGCTGCGGTAATAGACTGGATAGTAAATGCCGAGAAAGATGTAGACCACTACACCGTGGAAAGCAGCAGAAACGGTAAAGACTTCAGCGCTATCAACAACACCCAAGCTAACAACAAAGCAAACAGTGCATACAGCTATACCGACAATCAGGCAGCTAATGGCGATAACTACTACTGTATAAAAGCTATTAGCAAAGATGGTTCTGTTCAATACAGCGACATTGCTAAAGTAACTATCGGAGATAGGAGAGAAGGCATTAGCATTTATCCTAATCCTGTAGTTGGCAAAACAATGAATGTACAGTTAAGCAATTTATCTGCAGGCAACTACGAAGTAGTACTGTACAATGCAAACGGCCAACAGACAATTCTGCAATCTTTACAACATGCGGGTGGAAGCATTACTACTACACTCAATATGCCAGCGAACATATCTCCAGGAATTTATAAGTTAGTGATTTCAAGTTACAATAAACTATATACCAGTAAGATGATTGTGGAATAGGTTTATGAGAGTATTTGTAAATAAAAGAGGGAGTAATCATCGCGATTACTCCCTCTTTCTATAATAAGCATCTACTAAAGATTCCGGTAAATAGTACTCGGGGCTGCCTGTGCCGCTGCATAAATAGTTACATCCGCAATGGTTACATGCTTAGGGGCTTTTACTGCATACAATATGGCATCGGCAATATCCTCGGCCTTCAAGGGTTCAAACCCTTCGTACACCTTGGCAGCTCTTTCGGCATCGCCCTTAAAACGCACCACCGAAAATTCGGTTTCTACCGCACCTGGTGCAATATTGGTTACCCTTATGCCATGCTGTGTAAGATCCAGGCGCATGCCTTCGCTAATAGCTTCTACCGCCTTTTTGGAGGCACAGTACACTGCACCGTTGGCATAAGTGTATTTGCCTGCTACAGAGCTTATGTTTACTATATGTCCGGCTTTACGATTCACCATGCCCGGTATAATGGCTTTAGATACGTATAGCAAGCCTTTTACGTTGGCATCTATCATATAATCCCAGTCTGCCGTATCGCCATCCTGAATAGCCGATAAGCCATGGGCATTGCCTGCACAGTTTACCAGTATATCGATAGACTGCCAATTAGTAGGCAAGCTGTGAATAGCTTCTGCCACTTCGGCATTGTTTCGTACGTCAAATGTGCGGGTAAATATCTTTACTGTTTGGGAAAGTTCCACTTGCAGTTCCTCGAGTCTTTCTTTTCTTCTGCCGCAAATAATCAGGTTAAAACCTGCCGCTGCAAAAGCCCGTGCTGTAGCTCTTCCTATGCCCGAACTTGCACCGGTAATGAGTGCAATAGTAGATTTGTTTGTCATACCATCTAAACGTTGTATAGGTTCAAAAAGTTTAATATGTATAGTAAGTTTAAAGAGTTCAAGGCGTTTAAAAAGTTCAAAGTTGTACTAGGTCTCTTTGTCTTTCAATCTACTCCTGTCTCCTTCCTCTTATCTCCTTCTATTAGCTAAACAAGTATTCAATATCATCTCTTGTCAGCTTCTTCACAAAGGATTCTTCATCGGAAATCAGGTCTTTTGCCAGTGCTTTTTTCTTCTCCTGCAATTGAATAATCTTGTCTTCTACTGTATCGGTACAGATCATTCGATAGGCAAAGATATTTTTGGTCTGCCCTATACGGTGCGTTCTATCTATGGCCTGTTGCTCTACCGCAGGATTCCACCAAGGATCTACGATATATACATAATCGGCTGCAGTAAGGTTTAAACCCACACCACCCGCTTTAAGGGAAATGATAAATACCCTGCAGGTATCATCGTTCTGAAAACTGGTGATGGCTTTTTCTCTTTCATTAATAGTAGAAGAACCGTCAAAATATTCGTACTTGATATTCAGTTCATCCAGCTTGTCTTTTATCAACGCCAGCATACCCAGAAACTGAGAGAATACCAATGCCTTATGATTGCTGATATTTTCGGAAATTTCTCGGGTAATTTCATCAATTTTTACCGATACATTAGGTAAACGTTCTTCTTCTTTCAGAATGGCTGGACTATCACATATCTGCCTTAGTTTCATCAGACCCTGTAAGATAGTCAACTGCGATTTATTGATACCAATAGAATCTACCAGTCCAAGTATTCTTGCTCGGTAATCATTACGATAACCGTCATATATTTTTCTTTGCTCAGCACCCATTTCACAGAAAAGAATACTTTCCTGTTTTGCAGGAAGATCTTTTGCTACCTGCTCCTTTGTTCTGCGAAGTATGAATGGATATAGTAGTTTCTTTAAGTGATCTTTCTGAATTTTTTCTCCAAATTTATCAATAGGAACAGCAAACTCGTGCTTGAAAAAATCGATGCTTCCCAGCATACCAGGATTCAGGAAGTTCATCTGCGCAAATATGTCAAAAGTATTGTTCTGCAAAGGAGTACCACTCAGACAAAGCTTGTTTTTGGCATCCAGCAAACAAACCGCTTTAGCAATCTTGCTGGAAGGGTTTTTGATGGCCTGACTTTCATCCAGTACTACGTAATCAAAGGCGATTTCGGTAAAGTGTTTTATGTCACTTCGCAGGGTACCATAGGTAGTGATGATAATGTCGTTCTCTTCGCTATTCAGGTCGGCTTTCAACCTCGATCCTCCATGATGAATGTACATGGATAAAGAAGGCGTAAACTTGTTTATTTCATTCTTCCAGTTGAACATCAATGAAGTAGGACAAACAACCATAGCCCTTATTTTGCCATTTTTTATCTTGTAATATTCCAGGTAAGTAAGTGTTTGAATCGTTTTTCCCAATCCCATGTCATCAGCCAGAATACCGCCCCACTTTACCTGTTCCAGATAGTTGAGCCACTGAAAGCCACTTTGTTGATATGGTCTTAGTGTTGCTTGAAGATGTTCGGGTGGTTGTATCTCACTTATTTTATCAATGCTACGAAGGTTGTTGTAACGCTCTTCCAGCTGAATAAATAATTCTTCTTCATCCCTTTGCTCATACAAATCTTCAATTACACTTAGCTGGTATTTATTAAGTTTCAGATTATGTCCTTTACCATCTCCTACCTTAAATAAAAGCGCATACTTTTTCAACCATTCTTCTGGCAAAATTCCCAAAGAACCATCTTTTAAGTTTACAAACTGTTGCTTATTGGCAATAGCATGTTTTATATCGGCAACAGTTACAGATTGATCGCCGAATAATATTTCTACTTTAGCGTCAAACCAATCGGTATTGCTGCTAATAAATATTTTAGTTGAAGGCTTTGCGGTATTGAAACGGAAGTTTCTCAGATTGTCTAATCCCAGAAGCAACACATTCATATCCTTGATAGAATCTACAAACAAGAAAAACCAGTTGTTTTTTAGCACATCATCCATCTTCAATGCCATCGCATTTTCTTCTTCCAGATGGATAAAGTTGGAGTGTAGTTTTTCTATCGACTCCTTCAGCTTAAGCTCTTCCTTAATATTTCTATTGATGATGATCAACTGACCATTCTGAGATATTAATACAGACTCTTGTTCGTTACCAGACAACTGAAACTCGTTGTAGGTATAAATGGTTTTAAAGATGAGGTATCCACTTTTTTCTTCCAATTGCAATTGCATTCTGGGAACAATATTGGATAGTTCCTGCTTTACAATATTTCCAAAGTCGATCTTATATTTCTTCGACAATGGCATGATGGTCTCGTTCAGAACCGTATTCCACGCTTCTTCAGCTACAATCATGGTACCTGTAGGCAAGAATTTTTCTATTGTTACAATATCTTCCACATTCTCCCACAGAAATACTTCGTTGTATTGCATGAAGAGAATGGTAGTTTTTAAATCATTTTTTTCAATCTCTACTGTATTATAAGGAAGCTTGGCAAAGCAGTTTACAATATACTGATGATTGATATAATCTACTTTAAATTCCGGCTGTATTGGTTTAGGCGAAAAACTAATCTGCTGTAAGTTATCATTCGAAAACTTGATGCTTTCAGGTAGATGATAATTGAAGGTAGAGCTATTTACTTCCTCTATTACCTTCTTGATCTTTGGATGAAGAAATTCCAGAATCAGGTTCTTGGTATCTTCCGGCAATTCTTCGCCTTTGTGATGTACTATGTTCTCCCAGATGCCACTAAATGGAGAGTTTCTATTGAGGTATCTGTTTATTTCTGAAGGCAATAACTTACGCAACCATTGAAGTAGTATTTTATCATCTTCATTAAATACCTCCGTATTAATAAACTTATTCAGGTCTAGTTTCTCCACCTTTCCTTCGTACGAATTACTATCCTGCAATACATCACCCTGTATAGCCTCAAACTGGATATAAGGGTATAAAGGAGTATAGGCTGATAGAACTACCCCTAACTTTTTATGCAAGTCTACATTTACTTCTTCTTTAGGAGTAACCACTAGAGTAGATATTTCTTCCTCAAAGTTTTTTACTCTGCTTGGTTCCTCTACGCTAACTACTTCTACTTTTTTAATTGAAGGGTCCAATACACGTAAAAAAGGTCTTCCTTCTGTATAAGTAAATTCAAATTTGTTCTTTAGATTATCTTTTAAAGTATAACCATATTGAGCAAGAAGTTTGTTCTTTACCCATTCCCAGTTTCTGATACTATCAAAATAGTTGGTGCCGTGGGTATTTACCAGCTGAAGCAATACGATTACTTTATGAACACAAAGAGGGTACTTGGTTTCCGAATCGCAGGTGCAACTGGTATCAATGGTTCGCTCTTCGTTTTTTCGCAGAATCATCTGGAAAGTCTTTCCCATAAAATTCACAGAAGCTTTTACCTTTTCATCTTTTGCTTCTATGATTTTGGCTTTCTTGGTTCTCAGAAATTCGTCGGCAGCCTGATAACTATCGGGCGAGGATAGTAAACGAATTAATTTCAGTTCCAACTGTTTCATCTTTACCACTGTATGTTTCTGATGGTATTGATTGGTATTATCGCCTAATTGTTTTTTATCTATTAAATCCTGCAACTTGAAGAGTGCGGCAGCCTTGTGACGGCATACTTCAGTCATGTTGTAGGGGCA
>CANFLJ010000171.1 GCA_947447815.1 Chitinophagaceae bacterium
GCCATGAAATATTACAATGCAGATGGTAACGAGAGTACCATGTGTGGTAATGGAGGTAGGTGTCTTACCCGTTTTGCCAAGGATTGTGGTATAGAAAAACAGGAATACAGCTTTATTGCTATTGATGGAGACCATAAAGCGCTGTTTAACAATGATGGTTGGGTAGAGCTTAAAATGAATGATGTAAACAAAGTAACAGCTTATCAGCAGGATTTTGTATTAAATACCGGATCTCCGCATTATATTCAAAAAGTAGACAATATAGAACAAGTAAATGTGTTTCTGGAAGGAAAAACTATCAGAAATAGCAAGGATTTTGTGAATGAAGGCATTAATGTAAATTTTGTTGCTATTAATGAAAACGGAATAACTGTTCGTACCTACGAAAGGGGAGTAGAAGATGAAACGCTTAGTTGCGGTACTGGTGTTACTGCAGCTGCTATAGCGGTAGGAAAACAACATGATGGTGAGAATAATGTAGCCATATCCACACCAGGAGGCAATTTGATGGTTAAATACTTTGCTCATTCCGATGGCACCTTTACCAATATCTGGCTTTGTGGACCTGCTACATTTGTTTTTAAAGGTACAGTTGATATCTAGGAAAATTATTCAGTAATTTCATTATTTATACCCACATTCATGCATAGTCTGTATAGATAGCTTCTCAAAGCTTACCTTCGCGGCATGACTGAAAAGATACTTATATTAGATTTTGGTAGTCAGTATACGCAGCTAATTGCGCGCGCAGTAAGAGAAGCAAATGTTTATTGCGAAATTATTCCCTACCATAAGTCTTTTACTATCACTCCCGACATAAAAGGTATTATCTTAAGTGGCTCACCATGCAGTGTGAACGAAGAAAATGCACCTGTAGTAGATGTGGCTGCATTTGTATCAGAATTGCCTGTCTTGGGTATCTGTTATGGAGCACAGCTTACCGCTAAGGTATTGGGTGGTAGGGTAGATAAAAGTAATAAAAGAGAGTATGGCCGTGCTGCCATGACCATACAAGATACCGAAAGCCCTTTGCTGAAAGGGGTAACCGATTCGCAGGTATGGATGAGTCATAGTGATTCTATTGCTTTGTTGCCCAACGGATTTAAGGTACTTGCTACTACGGAGAGTATTCCGGTAGCTGCCTTTAGTGCGGATGGATATAATCATCCATTATATGGCCTACAATTTCATCCGGAAGTGTACCATTCTACGCAGGGTAAAACCATTTTAAATAACTTTTTACTGCAGGTTTGTTATTGTGCCGGCAATTGGACACCTGCAAACTATATACAGGAGACCGTTGCTAACCTTAAAGAAAAGATTGGCGATAAAAAGGTAATCATGGCTTTGAGCGGTGGCGTGGATAGTACCGTAGCTGCTACATTGATCAGCAGAGCAATAGGCAAAAACCTTTTTGGGATATTTGTAGACAACGGAGTGCTAAGAAAAGGGGAGTACGAACAAGTGCTTGAAACCTATAAGTTGCTGGATTTAAATGTGAAAGGAGTAGATGTTAAAGAGCACTTTTATACTAAGCTGGCAGGTAAAACAGATCCTGAAGAAAAGCGTAAGATTATAGGTAAAACCTTTATAGAAACATTTGATACTGAAGCAAATATGCTGGATGATATCGATTTTCTTGGTCAGGGTACTATCTATCCTGATGTAATAGAAAGCGTAAGTGTACATGGACCTTCACAAACCATTAAATCGCATCATAATGTAGGCGGATTACCGGATACTATGAAGATGGAACTGATAGAGCCTTTACGATTCTTATTTAAAGATGAAGTAAGAAGGATTGGGGTAGCATTGGGTATTCCGGGCGAATTATTATTCCGTCATCCTTTTCCCGGACCAGGTCTTGCCATAAGAATACTGGGCGAGGTAACCGAAGAAAAGGTATTGATGTTGCAGGAAGCAGATGCCATTTACACCAATGGATTGAAACAATTTGACTTATACGATAGAGTATGGCAGGCAGGTACCATATTATTGCCCGTAAAAAGCGTAGGGGTAATGGGCGATGAAAGAACCTACGAATACACGGTGGCGCTTAGAGCGGTAACGAGTGTAGATGGTATGACTGCAGACTGGGCTCACCTGCCTTACGAATTTCTGGCCCATATATCCAATGAAATAATCAATAATGTTCGTGGTATTAATAGGGTGGTGTATGATATTAGCAGTAAACCACCTGCCACTATTGAATGGGAATAAAAAATTTAGATGAAACGTATTGTATTTATTCTTTTATTGGTATTAACCCTGATAAAAGCAGAAAAGGGGATAGCGCAGACTGGCAAAGTATTGAAGGTAGCAGTGATAATACCACTGTATGCCGATTCGGCTTTCAATGGTAATGACTATAAACTAGGCATGAATAACCTGCCAAAGTATATGCTTCCTGGACTTGACTTTTATAATGGGGTGATGTTTGCTATAGATTCTTTGCAGGATGAAGGAATTAACCTGCAAGTGAATATTTACGATTCTAAAAGTATCAAACAGCCTTTAAGTTCATTGATATCCTCTGGCGAACTAAAAGATATTAACCTGATTATTGCTAGTTTTAATACTAAATTGGAAATTAAAACAATGGCTGATTTTGCATTAGCTAAAAAGATACCCTTGATTTCCGCGACTTTACCAAATGATGGAGGCGTAAAAAACAATCCTTATTTTGTAATGCTCAATTCTAATCTGTTTACCCATTTTGAGCAGTTGTATAAGTATATACAGCACAATCATGCTTCGCAAAACATAGTATTGTGTAAGAAAAAGGGTAATGCAGAAACTATCCTTCAGTCGTATTTTACCGATATCAATGTAAATTCTTCCGTTCCATTAACGGTAAAGACCGTATCTCTTTCGGATACCTTCAGCAATTATGAATTGTTGCCTTATCTGGATTCTACACAGGATAATTTACTGGTATGTGCCAGTCTGAACGAAGCATTTGGCCTTAAACTGGTAAAAACCATGGCAGGTATTAAAAATACTTACAATACCACTATTGTAGGAATGCCTACCTGGGATGCAGTAAAAGACTTTGATAGAATGACCTTTGGTAATGGATTGAATATTGTGTATTCATCTCCATTTTATTTTCCTAAAAAAGATCCGCTTACCGTTAATCTTATTCAGAAATATCGAGCAAAGTTTATATCTAAGCCTAGTGACATGTTTTTTAAGGGTTTCGAGAATCTGTATCACTTCGGAAAGCTATTATCCATATATGACAATCTGACAATCAATCATTTATCTGATAATGATTATAAGTTATTCAATGAATATAAGATTGAAGGAAATAGAAGTCATAACGACCAATCCTTATTATACCTGGAGAATAAGAAGATTTATGTATTAAGAAGAAGCGAAAAAGGAGTGGAGGCTGTAAAGTAGAATATTCATTTATTGTGATGCTCAGTAGTTTCAAACGCTAAATTTTCTCGTGAGAAGCGTGAGTTGTGAGTCGTGAAAAATACAGGGAGATTGGAGTTAGGAGGAAGGAGTCAGAATAATACTAATACATATCGTGAGTAGCGTGAGTTGTGAGTCGTGAAGAATACAGGGAAATAGGAGACAGGAGAAAGGAGTCAGAATAATACTAATACATATCATGAGTAGCGTGATTTGTGAATCGTGAAGAATACAATGCTTTTAAGTATAGTTTAGATACTATTTTGGTTTGTTCATTATATTCCAGGTGAAAAATGACTTAACCTTCTTCTAACGGATCAGCTTATTTAAAACGGGTATTTGCATCAACTCTTTCTTTTCTATTTTACCTACAAACCAAAGGAAGGCAAGGAGTAAAACGGTGGCGGAACCAATATTAATAAGGTGATTACTGCTTAATGATGTAATTCCTCTGTGCAGGAAGTAAATAATTACTGATATAACCATGTAGGCTAACAGCTTTTTCCAGGCGTAAGGGATATGGTAATGCTTTTGTCCCCATAGATAGCTCACCACCATCATACTACCATAGCAGCCAAAGGTTGCCCAAGCACAAGCCATGTAACTGTAGTAAGGAATGAAAAAATAGTTGACCAGTAAAGTAAATGAGGCACCAATAACAGTGATCCAGGCACCTGCCATCGTTTTGTGGGCCAACTTGTACCAGACACTGAGATTGTAATAAATACCCAGAAACATATTAGCCAGTAATAATATTGGTACTACTCTCAGTCCAACATACATTCTAGGATTACGGATAAAGTATTTCCATATATCAAGATAAAGGGAAACCATCAGGAACATTACACAAAGGGTAATAACAAAGAATTTCATCACCCGGGCATAGGTTCTTGGGGCATTCTGTTCGGTAGATTGCTTAAAGAAGAAAGGTTCGGCCCCCATTCTGAAGGCTTGAACTGATAGGGTAATTAAGATGGAAAGTTTATAGCAGGCGGCATAAATACCTACTTCGGCTTTGGCTTCCAAAACGGAATGAACAGGGGCCCACCAGCCAAGCATAATCCTATCGAAGGTTTCATTGATCATTCCGGCAAAGCCAGCAACAATTAGTGGCATACCGTAAAACATCATTTCTTTCCAGAGGGTGGTATTGAATTTCCATTTAAAACCAGTAAACTCTCTGTAAAGGAGGAATAATGTAATGACAGACTGTATCAGGTTGGCGAGCAACACATAACCTACGGCCCAGTCTTTTACAAAGATGATGGCACACCAGTGATTAGGGTTTTCTGCCAGCCATTTAGGACAGATGCTAAGGAAAAAGTATAGACTGATAATATTGATGATGATACCGAATAGCTTAGTGAAGGCAAATTTTTTGGGTCTACCTTCCTGTCTCAATCGGGCATACGGAATAGCGGTAAGGGTATCTAAGCCAATGATGGCAGCACTCATTAATAAATATTCGGGATGATTGTCTATTTGTAATAATGCCGCTAAAGGTTTGTAGAAAAGCATCAGCACCGCAGAGAGTAAGATAGTACTGCTAAGGATAGAAATGCTGGTAGTATTGAAAACTTCCTCCTTATTTTCTTTTGTAGAAAAACGGAAGTAAGCTGTTTCCATACCGTACGTAAATATCACATTCATGAATGGAATGAAAGCATAGA
>CANFLJ010000172.1 GCA_947447815.1 Chitinophagaceae bacterium
ATTTATCATCGGTTTCCTGGTATTTATTTGGAAAACATCAATTTGATCCATTTAAAGTTGGGAGAAATAAAAACATACCTTCTTCAAGTATGTTCTGGATGTATTAGAAAATAAAGTAAACAGTAGTATTACCAATACTGAATAAAAAAGTAAAACCAAGGGGTTATTTTTCTTTTAGAAATTCGCGGAACCAGTAGCCGGAATTTTTGATGGTTCTTAGCTGGGTTTGGAAATCGACATGGATCAGTCCGAAGCGGGCATTATAACCAAAGGCCCA
Organism: Chitinophagaceae bacterium; assembly: GCA_947447815.1. Classification (GTDB taxonomy): domain Bacteria; phylum Bacteroidota; class Bacteroidia; order Chitinophagales; family Chitinophagaceae; genus CANFLJ01. The sequence goes on from CANFLJ010000172.1 coordinate 278, forward strand.
TTCAAAATTGTCGGTTAGTGTCCAGGCCAGATATCCATTCAGATTTACGCCTTCGTTCTTAGCTTTTAATGCTGCTGCAAGATACTGCTGGTAATAAGCGATCCGTTTTTCATCGTTTACTTCGCCATTTTTTAAGTGGTCTTTAAAGCAAGCACCCCCTTCGGTGACCATGATACTTTTTACATTTCCATAATCCCAGAAGCGTTTTATCATTCTATAAAAACTTTCTGGATTTATCTCCCATCCCAGATCGGTGTGCGGTACATTGCGGGTAGATGCTTTTACCTCGGATGCATTGATATATGGGATAATACTATTGTGCTTAATAGTAAGTGAAAAATAGTTTTGTATGCCAATAAAATCGAAGTCAAACTGCATCTGTCTGGTATACTTCCATGCTTTGGAATGGAAGTACAGTTTTTCGAGAAAGGGGAAGTCGGGGTTTTCGGGATAGCCCAAACCAAGGGCAGGTTCGATAAACATTCTGTTGAGAATAATATCTGCTTTGGCGGCTGCTTTTATGTGAAGCTGTTCCTCTTTGTAAGGAATTACTTCGCTACAGGAAAAGGCAGTACCTATAATGGCTTTGGAAGAATGACTGCGAATAATGCGGCCTCCATCGGCGGTACACAGCGCTGCATTGTGAATGGCCGACATATACCCATCGAACCCTATTTTGCCAGGTGCATGTTGGCCTACCATATAGCCAAGGGTAGTAAAGCCACTAGGCTCGTTCATAACAATCCAATGTTGCACTCTATCGCCAAAAGCATTGACACAGATAGTAGTGAAACGCTCGAACCATTTGCGCATAAGGTGACTGGTCCAGCCGCCTTTCTTTTCCAGTTCATGTGGCAGATCCCAATGATAGATTGTAATCATAGGTTCTAGCCCATTGATAAGACATTCGTCTATTAGTTTATTATAGAAAGCAATGCCGGCTTTATTTACTTTACCTACGCCATCGGGTAGAATACGGCTCCAGGAAATGGAAAATCGAAAGGTATTGAAACCAAGGGCTTTGGCCAGTAAAAGGTCATCTTTGTAGCGGTGATAAAAATCGCAACAATCGGTAGGCTTTATGCCACCCTTTATCTTGCCTGATTTGCGGGCGAAGGTATCCCAGATGGATAGTCCACGACCATCCTCGAGATAGGCACCTTCGTTCTGAGCGGCAGACATGGCAATGCCCCACTTAAAATTGTCTCCAAAATCTTTTGCGCTAAACGATGTATTACTCAAGATTGATTATTTATCCTGTTGCAAAAAAAACAATAATCCTTTCTTGTGCCAGTTTTTCTTTTCCTCAATCCAGATGCAGGTATGATTCTGTACATTATTTAAGATATTCCAAGCTTGCATAATGAAGGCTTTCTCCTGCATGTTTTTGGGTTTACTTTCCAGTTTTTCTTCATCCAATATGGCGATGATTTCACCGTTTAAATGTCGGAAAGTATTGTTGAATAATTTGCCGATAGGTTCTTTTTCCAGCCCAAAAACACAATTGCCCATCACTAGTCCGATTACCTTTTCCATCTGCTGATCTATGATCATCATATTGTGCAGATAGGCCACAATTTTCCGCTCCCGGTCTGTAATGCAATTCATTATTATTTATTTTAATCAGTTCCTCAAAGTGAGCAATTATATTGTCTCGGGCATCCAGAAGTTAGTATCAGCAGTAATGATTTCGGTAGGGGCTACAATGGCTCTTTCCTGTTCTATTACTTTCTGCACTATATCATAGGTATTGTGCTGTAATTGTAAAGCGGGAACTGCAGCTTTGTTCAGCCAGCATTCTATTTGTTGCGAAAAACTATGATCAATAGAAGGAACAATAGTTACGCCCAACTGCTCCAGTGCGGCTGCATTGCAAGCTTGCTCGTATTGACCTTTGATAGGAAGACATAAAAGCTTTTTGCCGAGATACAATGTTTCGGCAGGGGTTTCGAAACCTGCGCCTGTTATTACCCCATGACTATTTATAACACTGTTGTTAAACCCTTCATTGGAGATAGGAAAGAAGCGAATATTTTTATAGGTATAAGGGTTCTTAACTTCTTTAGAAAATACTTCGAAACAAACCGCTGAAACCTTTAAGAAATGTTCTTTAATTACCGCTAAAGAATAATGAGATAAGTACACGCTGATGTGCCCCATATCAGTAGGCAAACAATTTACAATCTCCGATTTGATAATTGGGTTATAAATATTATTATCATAACTACTGAAATGCAAACCAAAATAAGAAGATGCCGGAGCGTAATTTTTTAAGATGATCTCGCCAAATAAATCCTTCTTTGCAGGCCTCGGGGTAAGAGGGCTCTGAAAACTAGCCTGATGACCAAACTGAATGCTTTTCTTTTTCTTCAGTTTACAAGCCAGAGAGGTGATGCTTTCAAAGTCGTTTATTACCAGGTCATACTTATCTACAGGAAGATCTTTAGCTTCTTGCCAGATTCTTTTTATGCTAAGTTCTTTCCACATTTTAAGGTAATCCAAACCGCCTTTATTACCATAGAATAAACTTAAACCCTTGCTACGGTACTTTACCGGTAAGGATGCATCAAGATGACAATTGTTGCCACTTAAAAATACATCTACGGTACCATATTGTTCCAGGTAAGGCATCAACTGAATTGCTCTGCTGATATGACCATTTCCGGTAGCTTGAACTGCATAAAGTATTTTCATAGCCGTTTATTTTGCCAGTGAATTAATAAAGTAAGCCACCTCGTCGGTCTGTACATTTAGTATAGGAAGTCGCTTTTGTAAATCGATAATAGTTGCCCCTTTTTGTGTATAATCTTTTTCGTTGTACTGATATATTTTCCAACCACCTTCATAATATTCCAGAGAGGTTAGATTCTCTATCCAGTCGCCGCTATTGAGATAGGTAACGGAGCCGTTTTCGGTAGTAATTGTTCGGTGTTGTGGCTGATGAATGTGACCACAGATAACATACTTATAATTCTTTGCTATTGCCAGTTCGGCAGCGGTCTGTTCAAAATCGCCAATCCAGGAAACTGCTTTTTTTACACTATTCTTTACCTTCTTGCTAAAGCTCATTTTTTCCTTACCCATTAGCTTCAGAGACCAGTTGATAAAGCTATTGATATATATCAGCAAATCGTATCCATGACCACCAAGTTTGGCCAGTATTTTAGCGCCACCTTTTGTGGTAGCATCAAATACATCACCATGGAAAATCCAAGTCATCTCGCCGTTTATTTCCATCACTACTTTGTCGGTTAGCTGAAGGTTGCCCAGAAATAAATCGCTGAATCTTCGGAGTGCTTCATCATGGTTTCCGGTGATATAAATAACACGAGTGCCGCGGGAAAGGAACTTCATAATCTCCTTGATAACTTCCATGTGGTGTACGGGAAAGTATCTTTTATTGAACTGCCATATATCAATGATATCGCCGTTGAGGATGAGAATTTTAGGGTCGATGGATTTTAGGTATTGCACCAGTTCTTTAGCGTGACAACCATAGGTTCCCAGGTGTATATCACTGATAACTGCAATCTCTATTTTACGTTTCTCCATATCTGAAGGTTTAGCAAAAAGACGGATTGTATGTAAACTGAATGTTACGGGAGGGTTAAGTTAATATGAAGATTTTTTGAATACAGGGAAGATGGCAATATGCAAAGAGGCAAGAGATATACAATATAATTCAAGTTACTGGTTGCAGGTTTCTGGTTTGTTACAATAACTTTATTAAATACTAGGAACCAGCAACTTGTAACTACAGTTTTAAAATCAATCTATGTAAACGATTAAACTGGTTTATTTAATGCATTATGTTCTTCGAACCAGGAAGAGTAGTGAAGATAATTGTTGGCAATTCTGTCTATTTCTCCATGGATTTTTTCCTGTGATATATCTTTTACTTTTTTAGCAGGAATACCTGCATAGATGGTACCTGCTTCTACTATAGTTCCTTCCAGTACTACTGAGCCTGCTGCGATTATGGAATTGCTATTGATGATACAACGATCCATAACAATGGCACCCATCCCTATCAATACATTATCATGAATAGTGCAGCCATGCACCATAGCATTATGACCTAAGGAAACATTGTTGCCAATGGTGGTGCCATTTTTTTGATAGGTACAATGTATAACTACGCCATCCTGAATATTAACCTTGTTGCCTATTTTAATAAAGTTTACATCTCCTCTTACCACAGCATTAAACCAAATACTGCAATCATCACCTATAATTACATCGCCCACAATTGTAGCATTGGGAGCTACAAAACAATTGGTTCCAAAATCGGGATGTTTGCCTAAAACAGGAAGTATGAGTGCCATAGATTTAATGTTTAATATATAGGACACAATAGTACTAAAAATAGTTATCAAAAGGAAGACAACCCAAAATTAGGAGGGTTAAAACAGATTAAATTCGATTCATTATTTAGTAAAGGCTTTATGAATCCCTTATTTTTACACGAATAAATTAAGTGGGGTTATCATGAAAAAGCTATTTCATCTTCTGGTACTTTTATTCCTGTTCCAATCAGCAAGTGCCGTACATATAAAAGGAGGGTGGATTTATTATCAATATATGGGCAAAGGTCTATTAGATACCACCAAGCTTAGATATAATATTACTATAAAAGTATACAGAGATTGTAATATTCCAAATCCGGGTCAGAATGACGATCCAATGGAGCTTACTATTTATGAAGGTAATTCTAATGTTCCATTTTCTTCTGTTTTGATAAACCTGAAAAGTGTAGATACAATGGATAAAAAATACTACAGTCCATGTTTAACTACACA
>CANFLJ010000173.1 GCA_947447815.1 Chitinophagaceae bacterium
AGCTTGAAGGAAGCAAAATCAATATATTGAAATTGAATACTGCCCTTACATTTCGAGATATCATCACTGGCAAAGATACCCTCGGATAATTGCTTATTAATAAATTCGGTAATCAATGTTCTTAAGTCGGTGATATCACTTTTCTTCAAAGTAGTTACCACATGTTTATCTATTCTAAGATAATCATTCGCAACGATGTGCTTGAAGCTTTTTAGTTGCTCCCAGTCTACTCTTGAAAAAACTTCTTTAGTGTAATTGCTGATATTAAAAGCCTGCTCTCCTATCAGCATCATCAGATGCAGAGAAGCTTCATAATCTTTTTCGTGATTGGTAAATAACAATACATCTGGCTTGCCATAGCTACCTGCATAAAAGAGTATTTTGCCTATAGCTTCCTGTATACGAAGTAAACACATCAAATCCTTACTACTCTCTTGCGCACTGATTACTTTCTGTTCGGTCATTCTGCAAATGTATTGTTTCCCGAACAGTATCTTTAAAAAACCCTTTATAAATACAATAATATTATACTAATGAAGTCGCAGCAGTCGCATTTTTGAAAATATCTTCCAGGCTACGGTTTGTTTTTCGCAGGTTTACCAGCGTATCATCCGCTACAATATTGCCCTTATTAATGATGATAATCCTATCGCAGATAGCTTCGACTTCCTGTAAAATATGGGAGGAAAACAGTACTGTTTTATTAACTGACTGTTGTTTAATTAAATTACGTATTTCAACAATCTGATTAGGATCCAGACCACTGGTAGGCTCATCCAGAATTAATACTTCGGGCGAGTGAATAAGTGCTGCAGCCAATCCTACTCTTTGTTTATAGCCTTTGGATAATTGCCCTATCTTCTTATTTTGTTCGATAGTTAAGCCGGTAAGTGTAACTATATTTTCAATTGCTGCAGCAAGATCTTGCAGTTGATGTACCCCACCTATAAAAGAAAGATATTCTTTCACATACATATCATAGTACAATGCATTGGACTCGGGCAGATAACCAATTTTCTTTTTAATATCCATTGCATGACTAGCTACATCCATACCGCAAACAGATACAGTTCCGGCATCAGGTTGCAAATACCCGGTAATCATTTTCATGGTAGTACTCTTACCAGCTCCATTAGGACCCAGAAAACCTACTATCTGACCCTTCTGAATATCAAAGGAAATATTATTTACGGCTTTTTGGGTGCCATATTGTTTCAGTAAATTCTCAACTACTATTGACATGAAAACATTTTGCACGAAGATAGGAGGTTCTACTTCAGCACAAAAATGAGCCGGAATTTTTATGATATACTAAAGAAAAGTAATCGTTAATACTAATCCATAAAACTAAGTATAAACTCAGTCTCTACATTCTGAACAGAGCTAACCATAATATTGCCATCATGAAGCTCTACCAGCTTTTTTACTAAGTTCAAACCAAGGCCAGTGCCTTTGATTTGGCCTACATTATTGCCCCTAAAAAACATAGAATACAAATGGGAAATCTGGTTCTCCGGAATACCTATTCCAAAGTCTTTAATAGCAATATAAAAGCCAACCGAGGTGAAGGTTACTTTGCAGATAGGGTTGGGCGAATTGGCAGAATATTTAAAGGCATTGGTAAACAAATTATCCAGAATATATTCAAACAGAATAGGATCGATATATACACTTTTTGCTTCCCCTACTACTTCTATATCTATTACTCTGCCATCTTTCTGAATCAGACTCTGACGCTCGATAGTATTTTTAATCAGTGCTACCAGATCGGTTGATATCTTATTGCAAGCAATTACACCCGTATCTGCTTTTTGCATAATCAGTACATCATTAATCAAACGGGTTAGTCTGTCTGCTTCATTATTGATATTTACAAGATACTTATTAAACTGAGCACTGATCTTTTCATCATTTACAGCACCCAAAAACATCAGCATCACTTCGGCACTTGATTTTATTATACTCAAAGGCGTGCGGAATTCATGGGAAGTAGTACTCACAAACTTAGACTTCATTTCACTAAAATGACGTTCCTCCGATAATGACTCTATTAACTTTAAATACTCTTTCTTTCTTTTATCTATGAGGTAAAAAGATACAATTATATTATCACTTCCAACGAGCTTCAAAGTCACTTCAAACCACTGATAGCTTGATCTTGTAACTTTTAAACGGATGTCAATTACGGTCGTTTTATCAGTAGCAATCACCTCTTGAGAAAAACGATTATATGCATCAATATCTTCAGGATGAATACAATTTTGTATCCTGGTATCAATATCAATAGTAGGAACTACTTTACTTATCAGTTGTCTGAAAGCATTGGTACACTCTATTATAGAACCACTTTTATTGGTTACAATTAATAGATACTCATCTTTATGTTGTAATGTATTGATAGTCAAAGTTTGTAAAATCTCCAATTATTATATTGCACAGGTATTCATCACAAATTAATGAATATTCAGTATTAAAACAGTTTAAAATTTCCTGTTCTTTAATGGTGATTTACCAAAGTGTTTTTTATAACAGGTAGAAAAATAGGAGAGAGAATTAAATCCCATAGCTACCGATACATCATAAACACTCATATTGGAAGTACGGAGCATCAGATCGGCTTGTTCCAATTTTCTTTTCACTATATACTGCACAGGATTGCAACCATAGTTCTTCTTCACCATCCTTTCCAGGGTGCTGATACTTAGTTCCAGCTTTTCAGCAATGGATGCAACAGAAGGCTGTTCTGCAGCCTTCAAATTTGTCTCAATTAATAGCGCAAAGTTTTTCAATATCTGAGCATCAGAGCTATTCCTGAGCGTAGACATGTTAATTTGGCTACCTCCATTCATCAGGTTTTCACTGATATGAGCTTTTAGCCTTACCAGATTATTCACTTTCAGAAGCAGTTCATTTATTTTAAATGGCTTTTGAACAAAATCGTTGGCTCCTAGTTCCAGTCCATTTAAGATATCCGTGTCCTGCGATAATGCAGAAATGATAATTACCGGTATATGTCTAACACTAGCATCGCTTTTAATAATCTTAAGCACAGAAAATCCATCCAAAGAATCTTCCAGCATAATGTCCAATAGAATAACATCGGGAACGTGCTTTATCAAAAGTTCAAGAGCTTGATTACCATTACTTGCTTCTAATGTCTCATATCCATGAAGGCTTAACAAATAATTCAGGCTCTCTCGCAATACAGGATTATCTTCTACAAGAAGTACTGTAGGCTTATTTGAATTGGCAAGCATATGCTTTTGTGTTTAAATTGTATACTGAAAAATTACAAGAACCGATGGTGTAAATCCGAAAAATCAAAAATTCTTCTGCGGCACAAAAGTGAAGAAAATAAATTAATTAGCAATAAATTTTATTTTTTCTATATCTAATCGATAATAGTACGCATAAATATAGATTTTCAACAGAATGAATTTATATACGATAATTTTAAAGTGTTTTTAAGTAAAATTCTAAATTTATGATTTTAATAGATAATTTTATTGCTATTATTACGTTCTACTAATGTATCAACCGTACAAATGCGAATAAAAAAAGATATTTTGAACATATTTAAATCACATATTGGGCTATGGGCAACAGCTATTTGCTTACTAATTAATAGCAGCAATATATTCGCTCAGGTAAGCACAGCAACCAATAACATTTTTCTTCGCCCCTACAAGAAAAATGCAATTTTCTATTCTAAACATCAGGTGGGATTCTCTCTTAAACTTAAAAGTAATACGCCCGAAAGACAAAGAGGCACAATATCAGTTGACCTGAAAAATGCAAGCAATGGAACTGTTTTCCACGAAAACTTAAGCATCTATGTAGGTTCGCGCAGTTCATACAGTAAAGACCTCGATTTTGGTAGTCTTGGTCTATTATCGGGCATTTATACCGTCCTTATTAATGTTACCACTAATGCAGGTGTAACTACCGAACATTTTAGTTTTGTATTAAACCCGGAAAGTATTCAGTTTAAAAACTTTCGCCCTGCCGATTTCAGTAATTTCTGGGATGAAACAAAAAGAGAACTTGCTGCTGTCAATCCAAATTACACTATCAAGAAAAGAGTTGATTTAAGCAATTCCAGAGCAGATGTATTTACCGTAGAATTCCAATCTTTAGATAATCTTACTATAAGAGGCTTCTTAACCATCCCAAATAAAAGAGGTCCCTTTCCGGTAATGTGTATGTTCCCTGACTACGTAACGGAAATGAAACCGGAGTTTATGACCAATACGGCTGTACTAACCGTAAATGTTAGAGGTATTGGCAACAGCAGAGATAAAATAAAAGCAGAATTTCCTCAATACCTGAATCTGGATGTCAACAACAAAAAGAGGTTTGTGTACAGAGGCGTTTATATGGACTGTTACCGTAGTGTAGATTTTATTTTAAAGCAAGGACACACCCTTAATTTGGATACATCTCAGATTTTGCTGAAAGGTGTTGGCCAAGGTGCCGGACTTTGTGCTGTAACGGCTGTTCTATCTCCTTACATCAGGGGTATTATCATGGAGCGCCCTTTATTGCTGGATATCAGGAATATGATTGCCCATGCCGAACTTTATAAACCCGCTTACTGGCCTGCCACTGCTATGATAGAATATTGTGGCGGCAAAATAAGTGCTCTTACAAAAGATATGTTGATGAAAAACTGGGATTACTTCGATCCGGTTAACTTTGCACCATACATTCCTTGTCCTATTCTGTACGGGTTTGCCTATAAGAATAACATGAATCCATCTATTTGCAGCTACAATTTTCTGAGTCAGCTAAGAGTAGATACAAAAGATATTCTGATGTGCAATGATTGTGAAACCGAAATGGACGATAAGTTCTCGGGCTTTCAAGGTACCTGGATCAATGAAATATTAAACATACCATAATATATATACACCACAAATAATTATAATGAAGAAGATAAAACTACTGTTTTTTTGTTTAGCTACTGTACTCTTTGTACAACAGGCTAATGCAGGATTTCCAATAGGCAAAGGGCGTTGGATGCTGGTGCCTACGTTCAATCATTATTCGGCTTCCAGCTACTGGGATGA
>CANFLJ010000174.1 GCA_947447815.1 Chitinophagaceae bacterium
CTTTTGGCAAAATTGTTTTAAAAAATGAGAAGAATATTACTTGCTTCTGTTTCGGCATTATGCCTTATGAATTTGACTGCTTCTGCACAAAAGAAAGCAGTTAAAACAAAGTTTATTGATCCTGCTAACATGGATTTAACCGTTAAGCCTGGGGATAATTTTTATGTTTATGCAAATGGAGCTTGGCTTAAAAGCAATCCTGTACCTGCTTCTAAAACCAGATGGGGTAGCTTTGATGCTCTTGGAATGAAAAGCTTAGAGTCTTTAAAAGGACTATGTGAAGATGCTTCTAAAAATACTGGGAAAAATAGTATTTATCAAAGAGTAGGCGACTTCTATGCAAGTGCAATGGATAGTACAGCTATCGAAGCATTGGGTGCTGCTCCAATAAAATCTGAATTCGCTCGCTTAGGTGGTCTAACTACAAAAGAACAAGTATTACATGAAATTACTACTTTACGTACAAAAGGGATTGGTAGCCCACTTTTTGGTTTTGGCGTAGATCAGGATGATAAAAATGTTGATAAATATATTCCACAATTGGGTCAAGGTGGTACATCATTGCCTGATAGAGATTATTACTTAAAAAATGATGCAAGAAGCACGCAAATAAGAGCAGCTTACTTGTCTTACGTTGCAGATATGTTTAAGCTTGTTGGTGTAGATTCTGTAACTGCAAAAGCTAATGCTGTTGCTATTATGGAATTGGAAACTGGATTAGCTAAAGCGCAGAATAGTCGTGTAGAAATGAGAGATCCTAAGAAAACCTACAACAAGTTTTCTCTAGCTGATTTCAGCAAAACAACTCCAGGATTTAACTGGAAGAATTTATTGGCTGAAATGAAAGTTACTTCTGCTGACAGTATATTAGTAAACAATCCTGCTTTCTTCAGAACTGCAGATGCATTATTTAGCGCAGTTAATGTAAATACCTGGAAAGCTTATTTGCAATGGATTTTGATAAAATCTTCTACTCCTTATTTAAGCACTGCTTTTATCGAAAGGAGTTTTCAATTCAATAAAGTGTTGAGTGGTCAAAAACAAATTACTCCAAGATGGCAAAGAATGAGCCGACTGGTAGATGGTGGCTTAGGCGAATTACTTGGTCAGCTTTATGTAGAGAAATATTTCAACGATGCTGCTAAGAAAAGAATGCTTGAATTAGTTAAAAATATTCAAGCAACATTTGGTGATAGAATCAATCGTCTTGATTGGATGAGCAGTACTACTAAACAAAAAGCTTTAGAAAAATTAAATGCTATTATCAATAAAATCGGATTCCCTGATAAATGGGAAACATATGACGGTGTAGTTATAAAAAGAAATGATTTAATAGGAAATCTGGTAAGTATCGATCAGTTTGAGTATAATAAAGAAGTCAGCCGTATGGGCAAACCAGTTGATAAAAAGATATGGGGTATGACACCAGCTACCGTTAATGCTTACTACAACCCAGCTAACAATGAGATTGTTTTTCCTGCAGGTATCCTTCAGTTCCCATTCTTCGATTTTGCTGCTGACGATGCTGTAAATTATGGTGGTATCGCTGCTGTTATCGGTCACGAATTGACTCATGGCTTCGATGACGAAGGAAGATTATATGCTGCTGATGGTAATTTAAAAGATTGGTGGACAGAAGAAGATAATACCAAATTTACGGACAGAGCACAGAAAGTAATTGAACAGTTTAATGGCTTTGTTGTAAACGATAGTCTACATGTAAATGGCGAACTTACAGTAGGAGAGAACCTGGCTGATTTAGGTGGTATGAACATCGCTTATGAAGCATTCAAGAAAACTGAACAAGGTAAAAGTGAAACTAAAATCGACGGTTTTACACCCGATCAAAGATTCTTTTTAAGCTGGGCACAAGTATGGAGAAGCAATATTTTACCTGAATTTGCAGCTCAGTTAATCATGACCGATCCACATTCTCCAGGCAAATATCGTTGCAATGGTCCTGTTACCAACTTAGACGCATGGTACAAGGCTTTCAATATTCAACCTGGCGATAAAATGTACAAATCAGAAACAGAAAGAATCAAAATATGGTAGACTTAGGATTAAATTAATATGAAATGTTGATTTATTTGCTCTTTTTTTTTGATAATTGCATAGAATCAACTAAGTTTGCTCTAATAAATGCTCGTACCGAACTATAATTAACAAGAACAATGAACAAAATAAACTTAAAAAACAAATTAACTAAACTGTTATTTGCTTTTATTCTAATGTTACCAGTTGCTGTGTTTTCACAAACATGTACAGATCCTAGTGATCCAACTTCTTGTGATGGTGGTGATGTTGATAGCCCAATTGATACTTATGCTATATATTTAGCAATCATAGTACTATTAATTGGAGTTTTCATGATTGTTAGAGCAAGAAAGAATGCTTTAAATAACGCGTAATTAAAATTAAATCATACTAATTTAACAAAAAAGGTCAGACTAAAATCTGGCCTTTTTTGTTTTACTTATTTCTTGCGTTCAAACCAAAAACGTTTAACTTAAAACTTAGAATACAATACCAATAACATAATCCACTTTTCTTCCTTACTTTATAATACATTTGCTGTTATAATTTATCTTCGGAATGAAAAAAACGCATATAATTTTATTAGTACTCATCGCAGGTGCTATAACTGTACTAATTAGTTACACAGGAAATCTTACTACCTACGAAACAGTTATATCTGCAAAACAAAAACCCGGAAAGTTCGTTAAGTTGGTTGCTAAGCTCGATAAAAACTCTTTAATCTATGATGCAGTAAAAGATCCTAATTATCTAACTTTTACAGCAGTAGATACTTTAGGCAATACAGTTAAAGTGGTGTACCATAACACAAAACCTACTGACATGGAAAAGAGCGAAAGAATTGTCCTTGGAGGTAAAATGCAGGGCGATCATTTTGAATGCAGAGATATACTTTTAAAATGCCCTTCCAAATATAAGGATAATCCCAATGCCCTCAAGCAAGATATTTAACTTCATTCTTCTTTTTTAGCCTCACTTTTATACATAGTTTCCATGATATATAACGGAGAACATCTTCTTCCAGGGCAGATAGGTCATTTCTTTGGTATCCTATCTTTAGTAGCTTCTTTATTAGCAACTATTTCCTATCTGATAGTCAATTATCAAACAAAAGGTTCTATCGAAGAAAAGAAATGGCTTCAGTTTTCACGCCTTTTCTTTTTCCTGGAAACAATCTCTGTGCTGGCTGTATTTTCAGTACTCTACTATATTATTTCTAATCATTACCACGAATATTTTTATGCCTGGAATCACTCTTCCCGTAGCTTACAGTTAAGGTACATTCTGGCTTGTTTCTGGGAAGGATCGGAGGGTAGTTTCCTTTTATGGTCTTTCTGGCATTGTGTGCTTGGATGGGTAATCATCTGGAAAAACAAAAAGTTCGAAGCTCCAGTATTATTCATTATTTCATTTGCGCAGTTCTGTCTTGCTACTATGGTGGTGGGAGTATACTTCTGGGGACATAAAGTAGGTACAAATCCTTTTATCCTTTGGAGAGAACAAACTCCTCAGATGCCTATCTTCTCTAATCCTGATTACCTGCAATATCCAAGGGTATTTGAGGGTAACGATCTGAACGTTCTTTTACAAAATTACTGGATGGTAATTCATCCTCCAGTACTCTTCTTAGGTTTCGCTTCTACCATTATCCCTTTTGCTTTTGCTATTAGTGGATTGATGAGAAAATCAACGGACTGGATAAAACCTGCTCTACCTTGGGCTGTTTTTTCTGGCGCCATTCTTGGGTTAGGAATCATGATGGGAGGTGCATGGGCTTACGAAAGTCTTTCCTTTGGTGGATACTGGGCATGGGATCCAGTGGAAAATGCCTCTTTAGTACCTTGGTTAGTTATGATTGCCGGCTTACATACCAACCTGATTTTTAAAAGTACAGGCTACTCTCTCAGAAGTAACTATGTTTTCTATATATTATCTTTTTGCCTGATACTCTATTCTACATTTCTTACAAGGAGTGGAATTCTGGGCGATACTTCTGTTCATGCATTTACCGAGTCGGGTATGAATGTGCAACTTTACCTTTTTTTAAACGTATTTGTATGGGTACCTACTTTATTAGCTGCTACTAAATCAAATATGCGAATAGCCATATTTGCTTCATTTTTAATATTAAATATTCTCAGCCTTTACTATCCTGTATTTACCTTAGTGGCTATGGCCACCGCTTTTGGTTGGTTTGCATATTTATTAAAAGATCATGTTCCGGTAATTAATAAAGAAGAAAGTAATTATAGTCGCGAATTCTGGATGTTTATTGCTTCCATGATCTTCTTTCTGGCAGGAATAATAATCATTGCCAAAACTTCTGTTCCTATTTATAATAAAATATTCAATCAGAATATTGCACCACCCGAAGATAGAGAGTTTGAATATAACAGGGTACAGGTGTTTATAGCTATTGTCATTGGAATACTTACAGCAGTTACCCAATACCTCAAGTACAAGATGACTGATGATAGGTACTTTGGTAGAAAAATATTTCGTTCTACCGTGTTATCAGTTTGTATTGCTGCCTTTATCAGTATAAGGGGGAATATCAGTTACGATAGACAAGGAATGGGCTTTCTGATCGCTATTCATGTGGCCATTTTTGCTGCTGTGTATGCTATTGTTGCCAACGCAAATTATATCGTTAAGGTTCTAAAAGGAAATATGAAACTGGCAGGAGCCTCTCTTTCTCATATTGGCTTTGGTATGGTCTTGTTGGGTATATTAATCTCTTCTTCTAAAAAGACTATTCTAAGTAATAATGTTACAGGCATTGCAGTCTTCCAGAAAAGCAAAATGGAAGATCCTGCTGAGAACATTACTCTTTTCAAAGGTATTCCTACCGATATGGGTAAGTACATGGTGACCTATGCTAATGATACATTTAATAACTACGAAAGAAAGAGATTCTTTAAAATTGACTTTAAGAGTAAATACAGTAAAGAAACATTTTCTGTTTATCCAGATATAGCTAAAAACAACAAGGGAATGGAAGGCTTTGCAGCTAATCCCGATTCCAA
>CANFLJ010000175.1 GCA_947447815.1 Chitinophagaceae bacterium
GCAAACACCGCAAGAGAGTGGTTTTTGCAGTATGCTAAAGATGAAAAACACATAGCAGCGCACTTTGCTGCATTAAGTACCAACGAAAAAGCAGTAACTGCTTTTGGTATTGATAAAAATAACATGTTTGAATTCTGGGATTGGGTTGGAGGAAGATATAGCTTGTGGAGTGCCATTGGATTATCCATTGCATTGACTATAGGCTATGATAATTTCGAGCAATTATTAAAAGGAGCACACGAATCAGATCTTCACTTTAAGAAAGAAAAATTTACAGAAAATGTACCGGTAATCATGGCCTTGTTAGGAATATGGTATACCAATTTCTTTGGCGCTCAAAGTGAAGCTATTTTGCCTTACGATCAATATATGCATCGCTTTGCAGCCTATTTCCAACAAGGAAATATGGAAAGTAATGGTAAAAGCATCGATAGAAATGGCAATGCCGTAAACTATGCAACCGGACCTGTAATTTGGGGTGAACCAGGCACCAACGGTCAGCATGCATTTTATCAGTTGATACATCAGGGAACGCTGGTTATTCCTGCTGATTTTATTGCGCCGGCTATAAGCCATAATCCTATTGCTGACCATCACAATAAATTGTTGTCGAACTTCTTTGCGCAAACAGAAGCTTTGATGAATGGAAAGAAAGAAGAGGAAGTAAAGTCCGAACTGCAAGCTGCAGGATTATCAGATGAAACTATTAAGTTCTTAATTCCTTTTAAAGTATTTGAAGGTAATAAACCAACCAATTCGTTCCTTATAAAAGAGATTACTCCGTTTACCTTGGGTAGTATGATTGCTTTGTATGAGCACAAAATATTTGTACAGGGAATCATCTGGAACATATTTAGTTTTGATCAGTGGGGTGTAGAACTAGGAAAACAACTGGCCAATAAGATACTTCCTGAATTGGCAGATGGAACTACCATAAAATCGCACGATTCTTCTACCAACGGATTAATAAATAAATACAAGCAGATGCGTAAATAATCTGTTGTAAAGTACATTAATTGTTGTTTTATTGAAGGAGAATACGGGATAAATCAAACCAAAACTGATTGGATAATAAATTAGATCACTTAATATATAAATAAAGGAGGTCTGTTTATTTTAAAACATTCATTCATTATGAAAATGTTTTATTAATACTATTCATTTGTAGACTGTTGTTAGATTTTGTCTAAATAATGACAAATCTTTCTAATGACTTTTATTTTTGTCATTTTTTGATACGAATAATCCCCTTACTTTAGCGCACTTATAAACGATACATCGAATATGAATCAAAACGAATTGAGCCAAAATGAATTACGAAAGGAGCAGGCGCTGGAATATCATGCTAGTGGTAGACCAGGGAAAATAGAAGTTGTTCCTACAAAAGAAACTAAAACCCAAAGAGATTTATCTCTTGCTTATAGTCCTGGAGTAGCTATTCCTTGTTTAGAAATTGCCAAAAATCCGGATGATGTTTATAAATATACAGCCAAAGGAAATCTGGTAGCCGTTATCAGTAATGGTACTGCGGTATTAGGATTGGGAGATATAGGCCCTGAAGCTGGTAAACCTGTGATGGAAGGAAAGGGTGTACTCTTCAAGATATTTGCTGATATCGATGTTTTTGATTTAGAAATTAATGAAAAAGACCCTGAGAAGTTTGTTCAGATAGTTAAGTCGCTGGAACCAACTTTTGGAGGTATAAATCTGGAAGATATCAAAGCTCCTGAATGTTTTTATATAGAACAACAGTTGAAAGAGCAGATGAAAATTCCGGTAATGCATGATGATCAGCATGGTACTGCTATTATTAGTGCTGCTGCATTGCTGAATGCATTGGAAATACAAGGTAAAAAGATAGATGAGGTACGTTTTGTAATAAATGGAGCAGGTGCCGCTTCTGTAGCATGTTGTACTTTATATGTTGGTCTTGGTGCCAAGAAAGAAAACATGTATATGTTTGATAGAAAGGGCATAATTCATCAGGGAAGAGAAGTGCTGGAAGAAAGTAAGAGAGCATTTGCTTCTACTGAAAGCCATTGGACTTTGGAAACCTGTATGGCAGGGGCTGATGTATTTGTAGGTTTAAGTTCTGCAAACTGTATCACCAAAGAGATGGTAGCAAGTATGGCGCCTAAACCTATCATTTTTGCAATGGCGAATCCAGATCCTGAGATTGCTTATGAAGATGCGGTTTCTGTACGTACCGATTTAATTATGGCTACCGGAAGAAGCGATTATCCTAATCAGGTGAACAACGTTCTTGGTTTCCCTTACATTTTCAGAGGTGCATTGGATGTGCGTGCTACTAAAATCAACGAGGCCATGAAACTTGCTGCGGTAAAAGCATTGGCGCACCTTGCTAAAACGGATGTTCCGGATATAGTTAACCTGGCATATAATCAAAAGAACTTTGTTTTTGGACCAGAATATATTATACCAAAACCAGTAGATCCTCGTTTGTTGAGTGCTGTAGCACCTGCTGTGGCAAAAGCGGCTATAGAAAGTGGGGTTGCACAATTGAATATTACCGATTGGGATGAATATGCACATCAGTTGGATAGAAGATTAGGACTTGATAATCAATTGCTTAGAGCTATCAGTGATAAAGCAAAACGTGATCCAAAACGTATCGTATTTGTAGAGGCAGATAATCTGAAGATTCTGAAGGCTGCATCTATTATATATGATGAAGGCATTGGTTATCCTATTCTTTTGGGTAATAAAAACCGTATTGAAAAAATTGCCAAAGAGAATGGAATTGATATAAAAGATCTTGCTGTAATAGATCCTAGAAGCGAAGAGATGGATGATACTCGCTTAAAATATGGTGAACTATTTTTCAAGAAAAGACAACGTAAAGGATTCAATCGCCATGATAGTATCAAGATAATGGGCGAAAGAAATCATTTTGGTTGTATGATGGTGGAGAATGGTGATGCAGATGCAATGATTAGTGGATTGACCCGTAATTATGCCGATGCTATCCGTCCTGCTTTGCAAACAATTGGTACAGAAGATGGTATTAAAAAGATTGCTGGTATGTACTTGATGACTACTAAGAAAGGACCTTTGTTCTTAGCTGATACTACTATCAACTTTAATCCTACAGCCGAAGAATTAGCCGATATTACTATGCTGGTTACTAAAGTAGTAAAGAATTTTAATCTTACTCCAAGAATAGCTATGTTGAGTTATAGTAACTTTGGTAGCAGCGATTCTCCAGAAGCAAGAATAGTAGCAGAAGCAACTAATATAGTTAAGAAACGTGATCCTAAATTAGTGATAGATGGAGAAATGCAAGCTTCATTGCCATTTAATAAGGAGATAATGAAAGAGAACTATCCTTTCAGTACATTGGTAGGACAGGATGTAAACACCCTTATTTTTCCTAATCTGGCAGCGGGCAACGTAGCTTATAATCTATTGAAAGAAGTAGGAGGGGCAGATGCTATTGGACCAATACTGATGGGATTGAAAAAGCCTGTTCATGTGTTACAATTAGGCAGCTCGGTAAGGAGTATAGTTAATATGGCACTAATTGCAGTTCTGGATGCACAGCAAAAATGTCCAAAAGATATTTCTCCGATGCTAAAGAGCAGTCAATGGTGGACAAAGCTGAAAAAAGAACGTTTAAAATAGATTTTAAGGTCTAATTAATATCAATTATTAAGAAAATAAGAGAATACAAAAAATGAATATTGTATTCTCTTATCTTCGCGGCAAAACTAAATCAGAATGAATTTACACGAATATCAAGCAAAGGAACTACTGAAGAAGTATAATGTTCCGGTTCAGGAAGGTGTTGCGGTGGAAACAGTAGAAGCTGCTGTGGAAGCATATGAAAAAATTAAAGCAGATACCAACAACAAGTTTGCAGTCGTAAAGGCGCAGATTCATGCTGGTGGACGTGGAAAAGGTAAGGTGAATGAAACAGGAATGAATGGTGTGAAAGTAGGCAAAAGTGCTGAAGACATTGCTTCCTTTGCACAAGGAATTCTTGGTGGTACTTTAGTTACTATTCAAACAGGCCCAGCAGGTAAAAAAGTAAACAAAATATTAGTAGCTCAGGACGTTTATTATGATGGACCTAATCCTACTAAAGAATTATATCTTTCTATTTTATTAGATCGTACCAGTGGTCAGAATGTAGTAATGTATTCTACTGAAGGTGGTATGGATATTGAAGAAGTAGCTCATAATACTCCTGAAAAAATATTTAAAGAGTATGTACACCCAGGTGGTGGCTTACAAGGTTTTCAGGCAAGAAAGATCGCTTTTAATCTTGGTTTAAGTGGTGAGGCATTTAAAAACTGCGTTAAGTTCGTAACTAACTTATATACTGCTTTCGTAGGTGTAGATGCAAGCATGCTGGAAATTAATCCATTGTTCAAAACAAGTGATGACAAGATTATTGCTGTGGATTGCAAACTAAATCTGGATGATAACGCATTGATCCGTCATAAAGAGATTGCTGCACTAAGAGATGTAACCGAAGAAGATCCTACAGAAGTAGAAGCTGGTGAATACAATTTGAATTTCGTGAAATTAGACGGAAACGTAGGTTGTATGGTAAATGGTGCCGGACTTGCAATGGCTACAATGGATATGATTAAACTAGCTGGTGGAGAACCTGCAAACTTCCTGGACGTAGGTGGTAGTGCAAATGCTACTACTGTAGAAGCTGGTTTCAGAATTATCCTTAAAGATCCTAATGTTAAGGCTATCTTGATTAATATCTTTGGTGGTATTGTTCGTTGTGATAGAGTTGCACAAGGAGTTATTGACGCTTTCAAGAAATTAGGTAATATTGATATTCCAATTATCGTTCGTTTACAAGGTACTAATGCTGTAGAAGCTAAGAAACTTATTGACGAAAGTGGATTGAAAGTACAAAGCGCCATATTATTAAGTGAAGCTGCTGCATTGGTAAAAGAAGCTGTAGCTTAGTACTTAGTTAATAAATATTTTATAAAAGAGGTTGTACATTGTGCAACCTCTTTTATTTTTGATACATCAATAATAATTTGA
>CANFLJ010000176.1 GCA_947447815.1 Chitinophagaceae bacterium
TACTGTTGTATACCTGCAAACTCTCTTTTATAATTATCTATAATCTCTTTAGCTTCAGTACGAGAGATACCCAAGTTGTCTGCTAATCCGAATGCTCCCTGACCATAGATGATACCAAAGTTTACACTCTTGGCTTTGTAGCGCATTTCCTTGGTTACTTCTTCATCGGGCACATTATATACTTTGGCTGCAGTTGCAGTATGAATATCTTTTCCCTGACGGAATGCCTCGCACATATTAGGATCGCCACTAATAGCGGCTACTATTCTGAGTTCTATCTGCGAATAATCGGCACTTACCAGTATTCTTCCTTCGGAACGAGGAATAAAAGCCTTACGGATTTCTTTACCCTTATCGGTACGGATTGGAATGTTTTGTAAGTTGGGATTATTGCTACTCAATCTACCCGTAACCGCTACTGCCTGCGCATAAGAAGTATGCACCCTGCCCGTCTTTGGATTAATCATTTCGGGCAAAGCATCTACGTAGGTAGATTTCAGTTTGGTCAGTTCACGGAAAGTAAGAATGTCTTCTACAATATTATGTCCTTTTACGGCTAGTTTCTGCAATACATCTTCCCCTGTCTGATACTGTCCGGTCTTGGTTTTCTTGGCAGAAGGATCCAGCTTTAATTTATCAAATAACACTTCGCCTAACTGCTTAGGTGAAGCCAGATTAAAACGAACGCCTGCCTGACTATACACACTTTCTTCTGCGGTTTTAGCATCTTTCTCTAACTCTACACTATAAGCTTTCAGGAACTGTTCATCGACCTTTATTCCTTCGTACTCCATCTGGGTAAGCACTTTTACCAACGGGTTTTCTACTTCATAAAATACTTTCTCTACATCCCTTTCTTTCAATAAAGGATTCAGTGCGTGTTTTAATTGTAAAGTAATGTCGGCATCTTCGGCAGCATAGTCTTTTATTTTCTCCACTTCCACGTCTCTCATGGTGCCTTGATTCTTCCCTTTCTTTCCTATCAACTCATCAATATGCACTGGTTCGTAACCAAGGTATTGTGTACTGAGCAAATCCATGCTACGCTTGCCTTCTGGCTCTACTACGTAGTGTACCAGCATAGTATCATATATATTGCCTTTCAGTTCGGTATCATACCATTTCAGCAGGAGCATATCGTACTTCAGATTCTGCCCTATCCAGGTAATATTAGTATTGCTGAATAAAGGCTTGAATAATTGAAGTATAGACATTGTATCGGCTCTGTTGGCAGGACAAGGAACGTAGTATGCTTCATGTTCTTTATAGGAAAAACTCATCCCTACTATTTCTGCCTGATTGGCATCGAGCCCCGTAGTCTCCGTATCAAAACAAATTTCTGTCTGATCCATCAACTTAGCTATCAGTTCCTGTATTTTTTCCGTGGTATTTATTAAATGATATTCGTGTGGGGTATCATTAATATTCTTCAAAGGATCCATTGTTACCGGAGCAGCTTCTTCTGTAGACTCCTGTGGCTTCGTTTTTTGTTCTCCTTTTGTTTCTACAACATTACCAAATAAATCAGTTTGAACATTCGCCCCTGTAGCCTGGGTAATATGTATTTCTTCTCCTAATATTCTCTTAGCAAGCACTCTGAATTCAAGGTCGGTAAACACTTCTTTCAATGCTTCCTTATTCATCTCCTTTAATCGGAAGTTTTCTTCATGGAACTCTACCGGAACGTTGGTAATGATTGTCGCCAGTCTCTTACTCATGATGGCATTAGCAACACCTGCTCTTACTTTTTCGCCTAGTGCTCCTTTTATTTTATCTGCATTAGCCAGAACACCTTCGAGGGTATCATATTCCTTCAACAGTTTAGCTGCAGTCTTCTCACCTACACCAGCAATACCGGGAATATTATCAACCGCATCGCCCATTAACCCAAGAATATCTATCACCTGATCTACTCTTTGAATATCCCATTTTTCGCATACTTCCTTAGGGCCCATAATCTCCACATCACCCCCTTGATAGGCAGGTTTATAGATGTTGATACCATCACGCACCAACTGTCCGTAATCTTTATCGGGGGTAACCATGAATACCTCATAGCCAGCATCGTGTGCTTCCCATGCAAGGGTACCTATTACATCATCCGCTTCAAACCCTTCGATACCAATTACAGGTATATTAAATCCTTCGATAATCTTTTTAATATCAGGAACAGCCGCAATCAGGTCTTCAGGAGTTTCCTGACGGTTAGCTTTGTAGTCAGCGTAATCTGTTTCTCTGGCTACCGAGCCGCCTACATCAAAACATACCGCCATGTGGGTAGGCTTCTCTTTATTGATGAGTTCGATTAATGTATTGGTAAATCCGAATTGAGCGTTGGTATTTCTGCCTTTAGAGGTAATACGAGGATTACGCATCAAGGCATAATAAGCGCGAAATATCAAGGCATAAGCATCGAGTAAGAAAAGTTTCTTTTGCATGAAGCAAATGTAGGGACTGAGGATGTAAAAGTAAGGGGGTGGAACTACTTTGTTTGAGGACCATTATTACCGCAAATAATTAATCCTCAGAATATTTATTCAATATTACCCATTACTAAACATACCGGGCTACCCACCTTGATATCATTGCCGATATTGGTTAGTAAGCCTGTTTGCTGGTTTCTTTTGAAGACTGCTATATTATCTGATTTCTGATGACCTATCAGCAAATAACTATTGCTCGGATCTATGGTAAAGTTTCTAGGCATGATACCTCCTGAAGGCAATACCTGCAATAGATTTAGTTTGCCTGTCTTGGCTTCTACCGAATAGGTTGATATAGTATTGTATTTTCCTCTGTTGGTACAATACAGAAACTTTCCATCTCTTGACAAATGAATGTCGGCACTTCCCTTATCTGTATTATCGGTAGAATCGGTGGAGATTGTTTGTATCAATTTTGTATTGCCCCCATTAAAATTAAACACATCAATTGTTCCGCTCAGTTCATTGATAACGTACATAAATTTCTCCTCCTTAGAGAAAGCAATATGACGTGGGCCATTACCCGGTTTGCTTGTTATCTCTATACTATGGACTTTATCTAAGGGAAATGCAGCTGATGGCGTAAATGGGTAGAGGGTAATTTTATCGGTACCCAGATCCGTACAGATAAGATATTTTTCGTTGGGAGAAAACACTACCGTATGAACATGTGCTTCCTGTTGACGGGTTTTATGTATACTACTGCCACGATGAACAATCAGCTGTGCTAATGTATCAATACTTCCATCCGATTTAAGTGGAAATACGGATAAGGTTCCACCTCTGTAGTTAGCTGTAAACAACCATTTGTTCTTTTTATCTGCTTTTATGTAACATCCCCCAATGCTTTTAGAACGCTGTTGATTGATAAAATTCAGCTCCCCTGTTTTTTTATTAAAAGTATATGCTCTTGCTGCACTGATACTATCCTTGCCGTCTTCTTTGATTGCATATAAATAATGTTCATCGTTACTGATAGCTAAAAAAGAAGGGTTGTCGGTTTTAGCTACATTTTTTAGCGCCGCAGTACCATTAGCTGCATTGAATTCGTAACTATATATTCCTTCGCCTTTGCCAGCAGTATAGGTACCTACCTGAAGATAGTATTTTGAAGTCTGGCTAAATAATATCACAGGAAAACTACAGATGACTAACCCTAAAAGAAATCGCATAAAGCATGTATTAAGTGGTAAAGAACGTAAAATGAATTGATTTAAAAGCAGAATTATCCTCCTAAATAAAAAATAATTATACGAATAATTAATACGATATAAAATGATTTACCTATTTTCATATTTTAAAATAAGAAATTAAATTTTATATGAACAAGAATATTGCCTTAGGATTATTCCTTTTTGTGTCCTTATTCGCCCTGCAGGTAAGGGCTCAACTGGTAAGCGATTCTTTTCTGATAGATGGTCATTTCAGGACCTTTCACTTCAATAAACCCTCCAATATTAAACCAGGCGGAAGTTTGCTATTTGTATTACATGGATCTGGTGGCAATGGAATAAGATCGATGAAAGGGACTAATAAACTGATGGCCAAAAGTGAAAGTGAAAATTTACTGTTAGTTTTCCCTGATGGATACAAAAGAAACTGGAATGAGTGCAGAAAGAATGCACCTGCAGCAGCTAATGTAGAAAACATAGACGAGAATACTTTTTTTACTAAAATGATTGATTATTGTATAGAACATTATCAGATAAATCCAGCGCAGGTATTTGTAGCGGGCACTTCGGGAGGAGGGCATATGGCCTATAAACTTGCCTTCACCATGACCGAAAAGATCAGGGCTATTACTGCAATTGTTGCTAATATTCCCGATACCAGTAATATGGATTGTATAGAGAAAAGAAAGGCATTGCCTGTAATGATCATTAATGGAACCGCAGATTCTACCAACCCATATTATGGAGGGAAAGTAAAAAATAAAGGGCTGGTAAGATCTACAGACCAAACATTCCGTTACTGGGCAAACCTTGCAGGATATAAGGGAGAGCTTATTATGGAAGCGGTGCCTGATAATGACACTACCGATAATTTTACGGTTGAAAGATATACGTATAAAGAAAAAGGTAAACCAGAAATCGTATTACTAAAGGTAATTAATGGGGTTCATGGTACTCAGAAAGCATTAGATGTATATCTGGAATGCTGGGAGTTTTTTAAACGGCAGATGAGTAAGTAGGTTTTAATACATCGTGAGTCGTGAAGGGATACATCGTGAATCGTGAGTAATACAACGAACGTGAGTCGTGAAAAGAAAAAGCCCTCAGCAAATAAATTGCTGAGGGCTTTTTTATTACTTTAAACGTAATGAACCTTAAACGCTTTGAACGTTTTACAGTGTACGTTTCAATTCTTCTTCTTCGTATGCAATGATTGTATCGCCCACATTCAGATCGGAGAAGTTTCTCAGCGTAAGACCGCACTCGGTATTATTCGCTACTTCCTTCACATCATCTTTGTAACGTTTTAAGCTACCAAGTTCTGCAAATGCTCCTTCCTGACGAGGGTACAATAAGATACCATCACGATATAA
>CANFLJ010000177.1 GCA_947447815.1 Chitinophagaceae bacterium
CTAATCAACGCTATTATTGATGGCGCTACTGAATCCATTTTTGTTAAGGATAATGATGGCAAGTATTTATTTGTAAACAATGCAGTGCTCAGAGTGCTGAATAAAAATAAAAACGAAGTAATTGGGAAAAGCGATTTAGACTTATATGAGTATAATGATGCGAGGTTAATAATAGAAGGGGATAAAAAAGTGTTAGAAAAAGGGGACATAATTTCCAGCTATATTAAAATTAAGCCTAATGAGGGTGCAGTAGAAAGAATATTTGATGCTACTAAAGGTCCTGTGAAAGATGAAAACGGAAAGGTGATTGGAATTTTTGGTATCTCCCGGGATGTAACCTATAAACTTCAGTATGAAAAGAAACTGATAGAAAATGAAAATAAACTAAAACTGTTATTCGAGAATAGTAATGATATTATTCTCTTAATCAATAACAACAGTATCATTCAGTTTATCAATTCATCTGTTACCCGCATTTTAAATTGGGATGTTGAAGAATTGATAGGAAACAAGTTTGTCAATATTATTCATGCATTAGATAAAAAGGGTTACTCTAAATATTTGAATGAAGTATTAGAATCGCCCAATAAAAAAGCTTCTCAAACATTCAGATTACAGATTAAAGGAGGGGAGTATATTTATGCAGATCTTAAGTTTACTAATTGCATTGATATAGAAGGGCTGAACGGAGTAATTGTTAATGCTAGTGACATAACGGAAAGAATTGAAGTTGAAAATAACTTACAACAAAATGTCTCAGTATTATTTTCAACTTTAGAATCTACAAACGAAGGAATATTGGTCGTAGATAATGATGGGGTTATGACGAATTTCAATTCCTCATTTGTAAAGATGTGGGGTATTCCCGATTTTATAATAAACAGTCATGATGATAAAGCTGCCCTTGGGTTTGTTTTGTCTAAACTAAAATATCCAGATGAATTCCTTGAAAAAGTAATCAGTCTCTATTCTAAACAAGATGAGGTTAGCTTTGATATAATTGAACTGAAAAACGGTGATATATTCGAACGTTATTCTCAACCACAAAAAAGGGAAGGAATAAGTATTGGTAGAGTATGGAGTTTCAGAGATATTACGGAAAAGCATAAGGCTCATCTGGAACTTGTACAAAAGGATAATGCAATTCTGAATGCCATAAGTGGTATTGGTATGACAGATTTGCAAGGGAATGTAATATATGCAAATGCATCTTTGTCTAAAATGTGGGGAGCTTCTTCCGGAAAAGATTTAATTGGTTTAAACCTCATCGATGCATTTGAAGGTGATAGAATATATCAGACTATAAATGCATTGAAAGAAAGAGGCTTCGATAGAGGGGAAGATATTGCTAAAAGATTGGATGGCTCTCTATTTAATGTAGAGTTCTCCGCAAATGTTGTATTTGATGAACATGGGAATCCAACCTGTATGTTTGGATCCTTTATAGATATCACAGAAAGAAAAAGGCTGGAAAGGTCTTTAAGAGAAAGTGAAATACTATTTAGAGAACTTGCTGAAAACGCACCAGGAGGAATCGTATTATTAGGGCCAGATAATAAATATAAATATGGAAGTCCTTCTATTAAAAGGATAATGGGATACGATCCTGAGTTCATCATCGGTAAAGATCCAGAGGAATATACACACCCCGAAGATTTGGCCTTGCTGGTTCCAAAGCTGATGGAAATATTGGAGAAACCTGATATTATTTTCACTGCCCAATACAGATTCAAACATGCCAATGGTTCATGGCGTTGGGTGGAAAGTACTTTTTCTAATTTATACCATGTAGAGAATGTAAATTCTATGGTCATTAATTTTCAGGATATCACAGAAAGGGTAGAGTCAGAAGAAAAAATATCTGAATTATCAAATGTAGTACAGCAAAGTTCAGTTTCTGTTATCATCACCAACTTACAGGGAGAAATTGAGTATACAAATCCATACTTTACAAAAGCTACTGGCTATACTGCCGAGGAAGTGAAGGGGAAGAACACCAGTATGTTTAAATCGGGTGAAACTACCAGAGAAGTTTATACCGACTTGTGGAGTACAATATTAAAAGGGGAAGTTTGGAAAAACGAAATTTCTAATAAGAAAAAAGATGGAACAATTTTCTGGGAATCGGTTTCTATTTCGCCAGTAATTGATAAAAATAATAAAATTACCCGCTTTGTAGCTATCAAAGAAGACATCACAGAAAGAAAGAAGGCGGAAGAAGAATTAATAGAGGCCTATGAAAAAGAAAAGTACCTGATAGAACATTTACAAAATGTAAGAGAGGAAGAAAGAGCTAAACTTTCCAGAGAGTTTCATGATGAAATTGGGCAACACCTTACGGTACTAAAAATGGATGTATCCTGGCTCTACAAAAAGACAGAAATTTTCAAGGATGCTACCTTGTCTAAACGATTGGAAGGATTAAAGGAATTGCTGGATGATACCGTAAAATCGTTCCGAAGAATTCTGTCCGATCTGCGCCCTGTATTGATTGATGATATAGGTTTGGAAGCGGCTATGGATTCATTTATAAAAGAATATGAACGTAAAAATGGAATTACAACAGAGTTTATTGTACACCTGAAAGAGGAAACTTTCCCAGAAAATATTAGCCTTACATTATATAGAATATTGCAGGAATCTTTAAACAATATTCATAAACATGCTGAAGCTAAAAATATCTTTATCAGTATCAAGCAATTAGATGACAAAGTGTTTCTAACGATAATAGATGATGGTAAAGGTTTTGATGTAACCCAAATAAAAAGTAAAAGTTCATTTGGTATAATGGGTATGGAAGAACGTATTAATATGATTGGAGGCGAATTCGAAATTAGCTCAGTACAGACGGAAGGTACCACACTAAAAGTATCCATTCCTCTAATATAGTCACTCCGTCAATTTGTATTAATTTAGTTTTTCTTTTTTTTGTCTTTAGTTTTTATAAAAACAATAACCTAAAACTGAATTAATACACCTCCTTATCTCCCTTCTCTGCGGCGATGTATTAATTCGCTAATCCGTTAATCCACTAATCCGTTAATTTATCTATATTTTAAAACTCTTTCTATGGTACTTGCATAGTCCATATTCCGCAATTGCTTTTCTATGTTTCAGTGTGCCATAGCCTTTATTGTTTATCCAGTCGTAGTAAGGAAATTCTTCCTGCAACTTTACCATATACTCGTCTCGGTAGGTCTTAGCCAGAACACTGGCAGCAGCAATGCTCGCATAGGTGGCATCTCCTTTTATTACGCATTGATGTGGTACAAAATGGTAAGGGACAAATCTATTGCCATCTATCAACAGATATTCGGGCGTTATGCTAAGTTGATCAATTGCAAGGTGCATCGATTTTATAGAGGCTTGCAGAATATTGATGGTATCTATTACACCTTCGTCCAGCGATGCTACACCGTAACTTATGGCCTCCTTTTCAACAACTATTCTTAGCTGGTTTCTTTGCGCTTCACTTAGTTGTTTGCTATCATTTAGTAGAGGGTGATAAAAGTCTTTTGGCAGAATAACTGCGGCAGCAAACACGGGTCCGGCATAACATCCTCTCCCGGCTTCATCGCAGCCAGCTTCTATTAATTGTGGATGAAAGTATGGTTTTAGCATATAAGCACCGAAGGTAATGTGTACAAATAAAAACAATTAAAACAAATCTGATAATATCTTTGTTTTCAACAATTATGGTACAAATGAAGGACAAAATAGACGTTTCCAGCAAAGCAGTAGGCAGATGGGTATTGATTGGTATTGGTATGCTGGTAATACAGGTTTTACTCGGTGGTGTTACCCGGCTTACAGGTTCTGGATTATCCATCACAGAATGGAAACCCATTATGGGGGCTATTCCGCCTACCAGCGAGCAGGATTGGATGTATACTTTTATGCAATATCAGAAAATTGCTCAGTTCAAGTATATCAATAGTCATTTTACTTTATCAGAATTCAAGTTTATATTTTTCTGGGAATGGTTTCATCGTCTTTGGGCAAGATTAATTGCTATCGTTTTTATTATTCCTTTCATAGCATTTCTGGTAAGAGGGTATATCAAAAAGTGGATGGTCGTTCCATTGCTTACCTTGTTTGTACTAGGAGGCCTACAAGGCGCTATAGGATGGATCATGGTAAAGAGCGGATTAAATGAAGAGAACATTTATGTAAATCATATCAAGCTATCTATACATTTTGTGTCAGCCATGATTCTGATAGCCTTTGCCTTATTGTTTGCATTAAAAACTTTTATACCGTCTTCTAAAAAGCTGGCGAATGTATCATTAAAAAAGGGAGCTTTTTTGCTCAGTACAATTACACTGCTGCAATTGTTGTACGGAGGTTTCATGTCGGGATTAAAGGCCGCAGCTGCGGCACCTACCTGGCCTGATATTAATGGGGCTATGTTTCCCGATGTAATCTTTAAAAAAGGAATTGTCGATGGGCTATTCCTGAATCCTATTGGGGTTCATTTTGTCCATAGAACACTGGCCTACATAATAGCCGTTGCTGTTATTGTTTGGTGGGTAAATGCTAGGAAACTATTGTCCTCCTTTAAGGTAGTCAACAGAATCCTGCTATTGCCACTTGTACTGATGTTATTGCAGGTAGTTCTGGGAATTGGATCGGTATTGTTAAGTACTAAAATAGTAGCTGGTAGCTTTGGTATATTCGAGTGGTTTGCCTTGTTGCATCAGCTGAATGGTATGCTCTTATTTTTGTCGCTGATAGCGGCCTGGTATATTATGGGGAATAAAAAGTAATGCACAATTAAGATGTAGGTTCCTTGTTACTGGTTACTGGTAACTAGAAACCTGCAACTTGCAACTTGTATTCATTATTACATTAGCTTGGTTTCTCATTACATTTGTCCTCCTATAAATCCTCGGAGGAATTTAATAATTGGTAGAGGATATTCTGTAAATGAAGTAGAAGATTATAATTATGCGAACAGATTTTTTAGTGATAGGTAGCGGTATAGCAGGACTTACATACGCATTAAAGATAGCGGAACAATATC
>CANFLJ010000178.1 GCA_947447815.1 Chitinophagaceae bacterium
AGAATGCTTCTGGGAATGTAAGAAAAGCCTTTGAGAATAAAAGGAGTATGTCTTGGAATGGTTTGATAAAGGCATTTTTTGAGCGATGTATTTGCGTTAGGGGTGAAGCGGATATCCTTTTTATGCACCCGCGTTTGTTGATTGAAAAAGGCGTAATGCCGGGGGCATAAAAAGATAGCAGTGGAGACCCGACGGCTTGCCGGAACGCCCAAATTCAAAGTAAAAAGAAAGGCAAGGAGGAAAGGCACAAAGGCAACGAGGCACTAAGGAATACAGAATACAAGGCAAAGAATGAATACAAGGAATAGCAGGTAGAATACTAAAACGAAAAGTAAGATAGAGTTGGTTGATTTCTTTACGATTTAAACAATCCACTGTACTTCTCCAAAGCTGAATTTATCGCTGGTAGCGCCTTTTACATGCAGGAATCCTTGTTCGTCTACTTTTTTTATTAAGCAATCGAAAGCAATATTGCCTTTTCGGAGTTTTATGGTGTTATTCTTTTGGTATAAGTATTGGTTGTAGTAATCCAGAATAGGCTGAAAAGGTTCGTTCTTCAATTGTAAGAACCATTTATCGATATAAGTACAAAGGTCTTTAGCCATGGTTACTGGATCATAGTCTTTGCCAGTAATTTGTTTTAGCGAGACAGGATTAGGAAGATTATCTGGGAAAATTACCTGATTAATATTTAATCCAATACCAACTATAGCCCAGTTCCATGCTTTTATTGAAGATTGAGGAATAGGAGAGGATGTTTCTATCAAAATACCTCCTGCTTTTCTATTATTCCAGTAAATATCGTTGGGCCATTTGATAAAATTGTCGTGTAAAGTGTATTTACTAAAGAAATCGTGCACAGCTACTGCCATTGTGGCAATTAACTGAAAATGCTTTGCACTAGGCAAAAAAGATGTATCAAGGATGGTAGAAAGGATAATATTTGAACTTTTCTCTGTTTTCCACTGTTTCCCATGTTGTCCTCTTCCGGATAATTGCTCATGGGCAAAAAAAGTAAGTCCATGTGCTGCCATTTTTTCCTGAATCAGTTTTAAGGCATGATTATTGGTACTGTCCGTCGAAGAAAGTTCAAAAAAAGTGTCGTTAATGTGATGTATGGAGGTGATAGATTGCAAAAGATTGTTACTTTTGATTGATTGAACAAAATAAATGAGATTTGTTCAATATTTTTGACATCTTATTAAATAAAGAAGAAAGATAATTTTACAAGCATTTAAAAAGCAATATTTGACAACAACATCTGTAGCTGTAAAAAGCAAAGCGACCTCTACTAAAGTTTCCAAAAACTCAAAAGTTTTTAAAACAATAATCGAGGCAATTAAGGATAAAAAAGGGGAAGATATAATAAGTCTGGATTTGAGAAAGATACATGAAGCAGTTGCTGACTTCTTTATTGTTTGTTCTGCCGATAATACTACACAGTTAAGCGCCATCATTAATTCGATAGAAGATAAGATGCTAAATGTATGTGGCGAAAGACCTTACAAACAAGAGGGTGTAAAAAATTCTCAATGGGTATTAATAGATTATGTAACCATTGTTGTACATGTAATGCATACTCAAAGCAGACAATTTTATAAACTGGAAGAATTGTGGAGTGATGCAGTAGCAACAAATCACAATGATTGATAAAAGATAAGTACGATAAATAATAAGTAACGCGTAGAATTTTTTTTATGGCTATAGAAGATAATGAAAAAATAAAGGATCAGAAGGAAACAAAGACCACACCTACTCCTAAACCTACTGAGCCTGAAATGGATAACGATGAAAAATCGAAAGTAAAAATCCCTAAGTTTAATATTTACTGGATCTATTTGATAATAGTTATCATGCTGATTGGTGCTAACTATATGAACTTTACTCCAGATGCATCGCAGATAAGTGAGCTGGAGGTAAAGGAGAATATGCTTGCCAAAGGGGATGTGGAGCGATTTGATTTAATCAGGAACAAAGAATTAGTAAGGGTTTATTTAAAATCGGATAGCATAGGTAAAGAATACTATGTAAAGAAATTTGGTAAAAAGCAAGACCCTGCCAAAGTAAAAGGCGTACCATCGTTTGAATTTAAAATTACCGATTGGAAAGTGTTTGATGAAGGAATGAAGGATTTTTATAAGCTTCATCCTACAGTACAACCGGTGCCTACTTATCCAAAAGAAGAAGGCGAAATGTTTGGTCCTATCATGCAAACAATCATTTCGGTACTGGTAATGATTGGTTTATGGATATTATTAATGCGTAAAATGGGTGGTCCATCTGGTGGTGGCGGTCCTGGTGGCATATTTAATATCGGAAAATCAAAAGCAACTTTATTTGATAAAGGTCAGAAAGTAAATATCACTTTTACGGATGTTGCTGGATTAGATGAGGCAAAAGTGGAGGTAATGGAAATTGTAGATTTCCTTAAGAATCCTAAAAAATACACCTCTCTTGGTGGTAAGATACCAAAAGGAGCATTACTGATAGGCCCTCCAGGAACCGGTAAAACATTGTTGGCAAAAGCAATGGCCGGAGAAGCTCAGGTACCTTTCTTTAGCTTGAGTGGTAGCGATTTTGTAGAAATGTTTGTAGGAGTAGGTGCTAGTAGAGTAAGAGACTTATTTAAACAAGCAAGAGAAAAAGCACCTTGTATCATATTTATAGATGAGATAGATGCGATAGGTAGAGCCAGAGGAAGAAATGCGGTGATGAGCAATGATGAAAGAGAAAATACATTGAACCAACTGTTGGTGGAAATGGATGGCTTTGGTGGAGACACCGGCATCATCATCCTTGCTGCTACCAACCGACCAGATGTATTGGATTCTGCATTGCTTAGACCAGGTCGTTTTGACAGACAAATATCTATTGACAAACCGGATGTAAAAGGTAGAGAAGCAATCTTTAAAGTGCATCTTCAACCTATTAAAGTATCTGAGAAGTTGGATATTTATAAGCTTGCAGAACAAACTCCAGGTTTTGCAGGTGCTGATATTGCCAATGTTTGTAACGAAGCAGCATTGATAGCTGCCCGTAATGGAAAAGAAGCAGTAGACATGCAGGATTTTCAGGATGCAATAGATAGAGTGATAGGTGGTCTGGAAAAGAAAAACAAGATTATTGCTCCCCATGAAAAAGAAATAATTGCTTATCATGAGGCTGGTCATGCGGTAGCAGGTTGGTTTTTACAACATGCGTATCCATTATTAAAAGTAACCATTGTACCTAGAGGAACTGCTGCTCTTGGCTATGCACAGTATACGCCTAAAGAGCAATATTTACACAGAACAGAAGATCTGATACACAGAATTTGTATGGCATTGGGTGGTAGAGCGAGTGAAGAGATATTCTTTGGTAAAATTTCTACTGGTGCTGCCAGCGATTTGCAGAATGTAACACAGATTGCTTATTCGATGGTTACGGTATATGGTATGAATGAAAAAATAGGGAACGTAAGTTTCTACGATCCATCTCAGGAGAATACATTTACCAAACCATACAGTGAAGAAACTGGTAAGTTGATAGATGAAGAAGTTAGAAAGATTATTAGCGACGCTTATCTTCAAACTATTGCATTGCTTACCGAGAAAAAAGCGGAAGTAGAAATATTGGCTAAAGCATTGTTGGATAAAGAGGTATTACACCAGAGTGATGTAGAAATATTGATTGGTAAAAGACCATTCAAAGAAGAGAAGATTCTACACATAGCAGAAGCGGTAGTTGTAGAGCCTACTCCTGAACCAATTGCTGATCAGCCAGTGACTGATACTACTATAGAACCAACTAATACGGAGACTACTTAATGACATCCAGATCGCGAGAGACCATATTGAAGAAAATAAGGAAAGCCCTTTCAAATAAGGTGGCTATCCCTTTTCCTCAAACGGATGTCTTGGTTGATCATTATGCACCCACCCATCAGGAGCTGGAGCTAGAATTTGCGGAGAACTTTTCGCGACTTCAAGGTAAGTTTTCTTATTGCATAGATGTAAATGAACTGTTTCAACAGCTGGAAGCTTTGGTTGCCATTAAAAAGTGGACAAAGATATTTTGTACCGAGCCAAAGATTAAAACGTTGATTCACAAGACCAGTCTTGCTGCCTTGTTGACAGATGATTTGCAAGGTTGCGATGTGTCCATCACCGGGTGTGAGAATCTGGTTTCCAGAACTGGATCTATCGTACTTACTTCGGCACAGTACGACGGCAGAAATGCCAGTGTATATGCTCCCGTTCATATTTGTATAGCTTATCAAAGACAATTGGTATATGATGTGGAAACCAGTTTGTCGAGTATGTTGATGAAATACAAAAGAAATCTTCCTTCTTTAATTACATTTACCACCGGTCCCAGCAGAACTGCCGATATAGAAAAGACGTTGGTTGTTGGGGTGCATGGTCCAAAAGAAGTGTACTGTTTTATGGTAGATGAATTTCTTAGCAGACCTTAATTTTATAATTATATCAAATTGATTGTATGTATAATCTTTTTGTTTACGGATCGTTGAGGAGTGGCTTTAAAAGCCCTATGTATGAATATATAAGAAAGTATTTTTCTTTTATTGGCAATGCAAAAGTAAAAGGAAAATTGCTGGATATGGGCGACTATCCTGTTGCTATTCCTACTAACGAAGATATCTATTTACATGGAGAGCTGTTTAGCATCAATCATGCCGATGAATTTAATTTTGCTATTGCACAGTTAGATGATTATGAAGGACTTAATCCTGAAGACGGAGAGTTTTCGGCATACAGAAGAGATGTAACAAAGGTGCTTTACAAAGATCAGGAATTAACTGCCTGGGTGTACTGGTTTAATGGAGAAACTGCAGACAGACCATTAGTAGCATCCGGAGATGTATTACAGTATATGTTAGAAAAGTCGCAGCATTAATGAATTCAACTTTATACACTTCTGGTAAGAAAATATATTTCATTTCCGATTTTCATCTTGGAGTGCCATCTCATGCG
>CANFLJ010000179.1 GCA_947447815.1 Chitinophagaceae bacterium
GGCCTGAAAGCCTACAAGAAAAGAGTGGTGAAAGGAATAGAAGTGTATGGCGAAATGCATCGCTATATTCCGGTAATTGCTAAATGGGCCGGATTTAAAAAGATAGGAGAGAAGCCTGTGCAACATCAGGCCCGAAAATATGGTGTAACTAAGTTTGGATGGGAGCGTTTTATCAATGGATTCCTGGATCTGGCAACCATCAGCTTTGTGAGCAAATTTGGTAAAAGACCGATGCACTTTTTTGGTTTACTGGGCTCGATAGCCTTCATGATAGGATTCTTATCCAGTGGCTATCTGATAGCGGCTAAACTGATGTATTCGGAATATGCTATTACCAACAGACCGTCCTTCTTTATTGCTTTAACCACAATGGTGATTGGCGTACAGCTTTTTCTGGCAGGTTTTATAGGTGAATTGATTGCCCGTAATTCTGCGGAAAGAAATTTTTATCACGTGGATGAGAAGATAGGATGCTAGGGTGGGTAATACAAATTAGCTAATTTGATAATGTGATAATATGCTAATGAATACAGAATACAAGGCAAGGAGGCAATAGGCAAAGAGGCAAGGAGGAATAAAGAATACAATTACAACCAATTTCAGTTTTATGTATTTCAACTTTGAACGCTTGAACTTCTTAAACCTTTTGAACTTGCTAAACAACTAATTAAGAACACAAACTATAGAATACTTTGAAGCGAAAAGTAGTGATCATTGGGCCTGCACATCCTTTGCGAGGAGGGCTTGCTTCTTTTGATGAACGATTGACAAGACAGTTTCAGGCAGATGGCTTTGAGGCTACTTTATTTACCTTCTCTTTGCAATATCCGGGATTTCTATTTCCGGGTACTACTCAATATTCCAGCGAGCCAGCACCTACTGATATTAAAATAAACGTATGTATCAACTCTGTCAATCCTTTCAACTGGTTGATTGTAGGTAATAAGCTACGTAAACTACAACCCGATATCATCGTTATACGATACTGGTTGCCATTTATGGGGCCTTGTCTGGGTACTATTTTAAGAGTGGCTAAACTGAATAAGTTTACCAGGATTATCTGCATTGCGGACAACGTGATTCCTCACGAAAAGAGACCAGGAGATACCATTTTTACTAAATATTGTTTTAAAACAATTGATGGTTTTGTAACCATGAGCGAAAAGGTACTGAACGATCTGAAACAGTTTACTACCAAACCTTCCCAACAGATTGTACATCCATTGTACGACAACTTTGGAGCCGCATTGGATAAAGTTGAAGCACGCAAGCATCTTGGTCTGCCAGAATCGGAACAAATTATCCTGTTCTTTGGGTTTATCAGAAAGTACAAGGGACTGGACTGGTTGCTGGAAGCCATGAGCATCCTGAAAAAGAAAGGTTCTTCCATTAAGTTGCTGGTGGCAGGGGAGTTTTATGAAGATAGAAAGTTGTACGATGATCTTATAGCAGAGTTGGATATAGCAGACAGCCTGCTACTACGAACCGATTTTATACAGGATAGTGAAGTGCGGTACTATCTAAGTGCTGCCGACTTTGTAATACAACCATACCGAAATGCCACTCAAAGCGGTGTAACCCCACTGGCATATCATTTTGAGAAGCCGATGCTGGTAACCAATGTAGGCGGATTGCCCGATTTGGTACCGCACGAAAAAGTAGGAATTGTTACTGAACCTACCCCACAGGCCATAGCGGATGGCATAGAACGATTATATGAATTGGGAGAAGAACAGTTTTTTTCGCATCTTCGCCACGAAAAGGCAAAGTATAGCTGGCAGGTATTGACCGATACCATCGTAAAGCTTGCTTTGTAAAGAACAAAATATACCATGATATTTAGAAGTAAAGCTCCGTTGAGAATAGGATTGGCCGGTGGTGGAACCGATGTGAGCCCTTATAGCGATACATTTGGAGGAGCGATTCTTAATGCAACGATATCCTTGTATGCATATGCCAATATAGAAACCCGTGAGGATGATAAAATTGTCATTCAGGCAAAGGATAGAAACGAACAGGAGGAATATGATTTTGCCAATGAACTACCTATCAATGGAACCCTCGATTTGGCCAAAGGGGTTTTTAATAGCATTCAACGAGATTATGGTATCCCAAAGAAGGGTTTTACCCTCAGTACCTTTGTAGATGCACCTGCTGGTAGTGGACTGGGTACTTCGTCTACCCTGGTGGTAGCTATTGTAGGGGCTTTTTGTGAAATGCTGAAGTTGCCCCTTGGAGAGTATGATATAGCGCATTATGCCTATAAAATAGAAAGAGAAGACCTTAAACTTGCTGGTGGAAAACAAGATCAGTATGCTGCTACTTTTGGTGGAGTAAATTTCATGGAGTTTTATGCCGATGATAAGGTGATTGTAAATCCGCTTAGAGTAAGAAGAGAATACTTGCACGAACTGGAAAACAATCTGGTATTATACTTTACCCTAACGAGTCGCGAAAGTGCTACTATCATTAAGGAACAGCAGAAGAATGTGCTGGAGAAGAATGAGAAAAGCATTGAAGCGATGCATCATCTGAAAGATCAATCTAGGATGATGAAAGAGGCTTTGCTGATGGGTAAGCTGGATGAGATTGGTACTATTTTGAACTATGGGTTTGAACAGAAAAGAATGATGGCCGCCAACATATCCAATGATGCTATTGAAAATATTTACATAGCTGCTAAAAAAGCAGGGGCTACCGGAGGCAAGATAAGCGGTGCCGGTGGTGGTGGCTTCATGATCTTTTATTGTCCTGGTACTACCCGCTATAAAGTGATAGAAGCATTGAAGACCTTTGGTGGTGATATTCGCCCATTTCAGATAACCAGTCATGGATTAACCACCTGGACAGTTAACAAATAAATTACTACAAATTAATAAGATGATTCAGCAAATAGAAAGCATTATTCAGGCCTCCATAGATACTAAACAAAGCTTGTTGGCAGATGCCCTTTTAAAGGATAGTATTCTAAAGAGTATTGATGTGATTACACAATCATTTAAGCAGGGTAATAAAGTATTATTCTGTGGGAATGGAGGAAGTGCTGCCGATGCTCAACACCTTGCTGCTGAGTTCTCAGGACGTTTTTACAAGAACAGAAAAGCATTGCCTGCCGAAGCGCTTCATTGCAATACCTCTTACCTTACGGCTGTAGCAAATGATTATAGCTATGATGTTATTTATTCCCGATTAATAGAGGGCATTGGCGTGAAAGGAGATGTGTTGATTGGACTGAGTACATCGGGTAATTCGGTAAACATTGTAAAGGCTTTTGAAGTAGCTAGATCAATGGGTATTATTACCATCGGATTTACGGGTGCTGCTGGTGGACAGATGAAAGAACTAAGTGATATACTGATTAATGTTCCTTCTACTGTTACCCCAAGAATACAGGAGTCGCACATACTGGTAGGACATATCATCTGCGAGATGGTAGAAGCAAACATATTCTAAGTGATAAGTTTTATTGGATAGTTGCAGGTAGCTGGTTGCCAGTAATTAAAGTTAGCATATTTACCCATTATAGAATTAATAGATAAATGATAAAAGAAGTAATCATACTTGCTGGTGGCCTGGGTACTCGTTTGCGGGATGCTGTTCCTGATTTACCTAAGTGTATGGCCCCTGTAAATGGTAGACCTTTTATTGGTTATGTAATTCAGCATCTTAAACAACAAGGCGTAGAGCGATTTATCTTCTCGCTAGGCTACAAACACGATTACTTTACCGAGTTTCTTCAAGGCGAATTGTTGCCCAATCAATATGTTCTCTGTATAGAAGAAGAACCTTTGGGTACTGGTGGCGCTATACAATATGCCAGCGCCTTTGCCCAGAACGAAAATGTACTGGTTACCAATGGCGATACCTTGTTTAATGTAGATGTAGCAGCCCTTAGCCAACAACATCTTAGCTATCAATCCCATTGTACTTTATCGTTGAAACCTATGCAACAGTTTGAAAGATATGGGGTAGTGGAAGTAGATGAAGAGCAAAGAATTGTTTCGTTTAAAGAGAAGAAGTATTATGCTGAAGGCCTTATTAATGGAGGCATTTATGCTTTAAATATTCCTGCACTACGCAGTAAATCTTTACCAGAAAAGTTCTCCTTCGAGAAAGATTATCTGGAAGCATTTTATCATGAGCATCATTTTTATGCTGCTATTCAGCAAGCCTACTTTATTGATATCGGCATACCAGAAGATTACGAGAAAGCAGCGAGGGATTTGCGCGCTGAATAAAAGGTTATTTACGCAGAACGCCTAATGCCACACGCTTAACGCTAAAGGCATTTATGTTTTTTCTAACTGTATTTTGTATTCTACGTTTAGCTTTAATCCTTCAGCGTTTTGCCCTTAGTACTAGTGAATAGACAAGTTTACTCTAGCCTCTTTTAGTCCTTCAGCTGTAGCGGTAAAGAAGATGTCTTCTATTGATTTTCCTGATTGTATTATTACCTGGGTTTTTCCATTAAACAAGTGTCTTTGCCAGTTGTTGTTGTTGTATTTGTCCGCTTCGTGACTGCTAGGATCTCCATTGCCTACTCCAATTATTTTTGCATTGCCCGAGATAGAAAATTGAATCAGGTTGTCGGCATCCGGTACTTCTTTTCCTTTTTTATCCAGTACCGTAATATTGATAATGGTAGCATCTTTGCCATCAGCCTGCAATACTTTTTTATCGCAAATTATATTAATACTATAAGCATTGTCTGTAGTCGTTATTTCCTGTGTAAATACTTTCTTTCCCTTGTGCGCTATGGCTTTCAGTGTTCCTGCTTTGTAAGGTACAGACCATTGTAAATGTCCATTGACTGGCATTGGTTTTGTGCCTAAACTTTTATTGTTTAGCAATAACTCCACAATGTCTGCATTGCTATTTACCCATACATCTATTGGTTGATTTTCTTTACCCTTCCAGTTCCAGTGTGGTGATACATGCAGCA